>DAMG01000019.1 GCA_002497025.1 Euryarchaeota archaeon UBA126 | reverse complement strand
ATTGAAGGCATTGGTCATGGAAGCAGGAATGAAAGCAATATCTGAGGGTGAAGAATCAGTCTCTGAATCCGACTTTTCACTGGCTCTAAGTACTATCGAAGACAATAGAAAAGATCCTCTGAGAAATAATCATGAAGGCCTGTATGGTTAATGACAAGGCTCATGAATGGTAATTTTACCATGAAGCCGATGGAACAGCGCCTTGTTGAGTGTGTACCTAATTTTAGCGAAGGCAAAGACAAGGCCATTATCGATTCAATTATTCAGCCCATATTAGATAACAAATCTGTTAGTCTGTTAGATATCGATATGGGGGGAGATTTCAATCGCACTGTGGTGACAATGGTGGGTGAGCCGGAATCAGTCCTACAGACAGTTACAGAGTGTACTTCGATAGCATTGGAACTAATCGATATGCGCCTTCATTCAGGGGAACATGCAAGGATGGGTGCAGTTGATGTCGTCCCTTTTATCCCCATCAAAGGAGTAACGATGGAAGAATGCATTAATTTATCCAATAGGTATGCTAAATTAGTATCTGATGAACATTCTTTACCTGTTTTTCTATATGCTAATTCAGCGCGATATCCCTCAAGGGTTCGTTTACCAGATATTCGTAAAGGAGAATATGAAGGATTACAGGAGAAAATACAATCTCCAGATTGGAAGCCCGATTTTGGACCAGCTAAGTTTCAACCGACAATGGGCGCTACTGCCACTGGTGCAAGAAATTTCCTTATAGCATACAATGTGAATCTAAACACCGCGGATAAATCCAAAGCAAATACAATAGCGTCCAAGATACGTACTAGTGGGATTGTTGTGAAAGACGACAAAGGTGAGACTGTAAGAGACAAAAACGGGATTGTTCAAAGGATACCAGGAATCTTTGAAAAATTGCAAGCTGCTGGTTGGATGTACAATGAAGAGATTGCCCAAGTTTCTATGAATTTGTTAGATTATTCTGTGACGGGATTACATGATGTAACGGAGGCGATTAAGCTCGAGTCGGAAAAATTAGGTTTAGAGGCAGTAGCGGGAGAATTAGTCGGATTGGTACCATTACAAGCAATAATGGATGCCGGTAATCACTATTCAGATACAAACATACAAGATGTTGATTCCCTTGTTGAAAATGCAATTGAGGGTTTGATGTTAGATAGATTAGAGTCATTTGACCCGCATGAGAATATTATCGAATGGGCTATAGAGAGGGAAAAAAATGAATGAAGGATATTTGCAGATATTGAATTCTATATCATCCTCAAAGCCTACACCTGGTGGAGGTTCTGTTGCGGCATTGACATTGGCTCATGGCTATTCCCTTTCAGTTATGGTTTCTCGACTTACGGTAAACAGCGATAAATGGATTGAGGGGCATACTGTAGCAAATAATATAATCAGCCAATCTGAAAAAAATATTTCCAGCTGCATAACATTAGCAAACAATGATTCAAGCGCCTTTGAAGGTGTTATGGAGGCGTATAGATTACCTAAGGATGAAGAGGGTTCCAATATCAGATCAATCGCAATTAGGAAGGCTACAATAGAAGCTGCCGAAGCACCATTAGAAACAATGAAATTTAGCCTTAAATTTATGCACACATTAGCGGATTTGGCTAAGGAATGTAACGCAAACGCACTAACAGATTTAGCCTCAGCAGCGGAGTTAGGGATATCAGCTTGTAAAATGGCGGAATTTAATGTTCGAATTAACATAGACTACCTCTCAGGAGACGACATAGATTCTCTGCAAACAGCCTCACAAAATCTACTCACGGAATGTAATCAAGTAATGAGTGAGATTACCCAATTATACACAAATAGACTAGGTTGGTGAATATATGGTAAATTTCGGGCAAGGAATACCAAATATATTGCCAAACAAGAAACCCTTGGATGAAACTGTCTCCCACGCACCTATTCGCCCTCAAGTATTGAGTGAAGAGGAGAAAATTCTGGCTATTTCGAACGCATTGAGATATTTTCCAAAAGATTGGCATAAAGAGTTAGCCCAAGAATTTCTTTTGGAATTGGAGGAATATGGTCACATCTACATGTATAGATTTCGACCTGATTACGAAATGTATGCAAGGCCGATTTCTGAATATGAAGCAAAGACGCCAGAAGCAGCGTCTATGATGTTAATGATTCAAAATAATCTCGACCCACAGGTAGCTCAATTTCCACATGAATTAGTTACATACGGCACTAATGGATCAGTGTTTCAAAATTGGGCCCAATACTTGCTAACTATGCAATATCTAACCAATATGCAAGAGGATCAAACCCTAGTTATGTATTCTGGCCATCCAATGGGCCTTTTCCCATCATCAAAGGATTCACCTACTGCAATAGTAACTAATGGTATGGTAATTCCTAACTATTCCACTCAGACAGATTATGAACGTATGAATGCCCTCGGAGTTTCCCAATACGGTCAAATGACTGCTGGATCTTACATGTATATTGGCCCTCAAGGAATAGTTCACGGCACTGCGATCACAATACTCAATGCGGCTAGAAAATTTCTTGACTTACAGGATCAATCGGACCTTGGAGGCGTATTGTACGTTACATCTGGATTAGGGGGTATGTCTGGAGCACAGGCTAAAGCGGCAGTCATCGCAGGAGCGGTTTGTATCATAGCCGAAATTGACCCCATAGCCGCCAATAAGAGGCATCAGCAGGGGTGGTTAACAGAATTATATGATGACTTAGAGAAAGTGATTTCACGATCCAAACAAGCAGTGGAGAAAAAAGAAGCGATATCCATAGGTTATCTCGGTAACATAGTGGACCTATTGGAATATCTTGTCGAACAGAATATCACACCCGATTTAGCCAGCGATCAAACAAGTCTACACAACCCGTGGTTAGGAGGGTATATGCCTGTTGGAATGTCTTTTGAGAATGGTAGACAAATGATTATCAATGATCCTGACGGATTCAAAAATGAGGTGCAAAAGACACTCAGAAAACACGTTGAATATGTAAATCAATTAACAGACCGTGGTACAATATTCTGGGATTACGGAAATGCGTTTCTACTAGAATCTAGTAGGGCTGGTGCAGATGTCGTAGAATCCGATGGCTCATTTCGATATCCATCGTATGTTGAGAATATTATGGGCCCGATGTGTTTTGACTATGGATTCGGTCCATTCCGTTGGGTTTGTACCTCCGGAACGGATGAAGACCTGAGAATTTCAGATAAGATCGCAACCGAAATACTATCACATTTAGCGGAGGGATGTAAGCCCGAAATTTCCACACAATACCAAGACAATATTCGTTGGATTGAGGAAGCAGAAAATCATGACTTGGTTGTGGGTAGTAAAGCTAGAATTTTGTATGCAGACGAACAAGGTCGATTGCAAATAGCACTAGCATTCAATCGGGCAATAAAGGAGGGTAAAATCAGTGCCCCAATCGTCCTTGGTAGAGATCATCACGATGTAGGTGGTACTGATAGCCCTTACAGAGAAACAGCAAACATCAGAGACGGGTCAATGTTTACTGCAGATATGGCCATTCATAACTTCGTAGGAGACTCATTCAGGGGAGCAACTTGGACCAGTATCCATAATGGTGGAGGAGTTGGATGGGGTGAGGTGATTAATGGAGGATTCGGTATGTACATAGATGGTAGTGTAGAATCCGAAAATAGTATCCATTCTATGATTTCCTGGGATGTAATGAATGGGCTTGCACGTAGATCTTGGGCACGTAATATTGGTGCAATTGATACTGTTGAAGAAGCAGGTAAATTAGACCCAAAATTAGTCGTTACAATTCCAAATTTGGTTGATCAAGAGATACTAAGCTATCTAAGCGAGAGACTCGATGACTCTATTTGATATTCCTTGTTCGCTGATACGTGGCAGACATCGAGATTGATGGTCACTCATTGACCATTGAAGGGGCAATTTCCGTAGCCAATGGTAACAATACCGCTGTACTCCCTCAATCTGCGCGTAGGCGGATGGAAGAATCTCGAAAAGGCGTTGAGCAAATAATCGACTCTGGTGAAGTTGTCTATGGCATTAATACAGGATTCGGGGCAATGTCTTCTGTTAGAATAGCGGGAGATGATCTTGAACAACTGCAAACCAACCTAATCAAGAGTCATGCCTGTGGTGTTGGTGATTTGATGGATCCGGAATATGTATTGTTGATGATGGTCTTTCGTGCTAATTCACTCGCTAAGGGTGTATCAGGAATACGCCCAAAAATCGTAGACTTACTGCTAGGTATGGTAAACAACGGTATAGCCCCAGTCATACCACGAATCGGATCATTGGGTGCTTCTGGTGATTTAGCACCCCTCTCTCATATGTCATTAGCAATACTTGGAGAAGGAGAATCCATGGTGAGAAAGGAATCTGGCTGGGTTACAATGTCTAGTTTGGATGCATTACATAGCGTTGGCTTGGAACCCACTGAATTAGCCGCTAAAGAAGGGCTATCATTGATTAACGGCACTAGCCAAATGTGTGCGTATTTGGCCCTGACAATAGTAAATCTCGAGAAATTAGTGTTTGCAGCCGATTCTAGTGCGGCAACATCACTTGAAGCAATAAAAGGCTCACATAGCCCCTTTGATACAAGGATTCATGATAATCGTCCACAAATCGGACAATCAATCTCAGCTGCACGAATAAGTGCGTTACTGAAAGACTCTGAAATCAAGATTTCACATGTAGATTGTAATAGAGTTCAGGACGCTTATTGTTTTAGATGCGCCCCACAAGTACATGGCCCCGTTATAGACCTACTAACAGAGACTAGAAGGATGTTAGAAATTGAAATTAATAGCGCCACAGATAATCCCTTAGTTTTTGTCGATGGTGAAGATGTTGATGTGATAAGTGGAGGAAATTTCCATGGCCAAAACTTAGCATTAGCTAGTGATTCTATAGCAATTGCATGTCATGAATTGGCAAGTATATCTGAAAGGAGGATTAACCAAGTTTTGGACCCCCAATGGAGCGGCCAAATTCCATTCTTAGCTAAGAACGAGGGTTTGGAAAGTGGTTACATGATAATCCAGTATGTTGCTGCAGCATGTATAGCAGAATTGCATTTATTGGCTAATCCTGTCACAACCTCGAACGTTCCAGTGAGTATGGGGAAGGAAGACCACGTTTCTATGGGTGCAACAGGTGCTTTCCGAAGTTTACAATCAACTGAGTTACTTTCCCAAGTATTGGCGAACGAATTAATTTGTGCGACGGAAGCACTCGATAGGATTCCGCATAAACCAGGACAAGGAGTGGCTGAAATTCAACATTGGGTGAGGGAATATGTTGGTCAATATAATGGAGATACGGTAATGAGTGAAGAATGCACAACTCTCAGTAACCAACTCCTTGATGGTAGCCTTCAGGAAATATTTGGGTGATGATATGCAACAGAAATTGCATATGGATCATCATCCAGGGACCAATCCTGAACCCTTTACGACCATCATAACCGGGTTCCAGGACGCGAATGCTCTATTGGAATCAACATACTGTTATCCACGAGGTGGCGGTCAGCCTGGAGATACCGGCACTATGGTGGCTGGAGACATTGAAACACAAATTGGTGAAGTCTTGCCTGGTGAGATGATACTCCATCCTATAGCCGAGCCAGATATGTTTGAGGTTGGTGATGAAGTAATTTGTTCAATCGATAAAGAACGACGAAATCTACATGCCCAGATGCATACTGCCCAACATATTGTCTCAGCATTAGCAGAAGACATCTGGGGCGCAGAAACCGTGGGAAATCAATTATCTACAGACAACTCTAGAGTGGACCTATTATTCGAAGACAAAACAGTATTTGACTCTGAAGAATTAGTCTCACAGGTTAATGCTACTCTAAACAAAAAAATCCCAGTTAATATCCATGAATGGGACCGTGATCAAATAGCATCACATGAACAAATGCGCCATACGAAATTTATGGACAGAATTCCTAAATCGATATCTAATCTAAGAGTTGTGGAAGTAGAGGGTGTAGATCTATGTCCATGTGCTGGGACACATGTTGACAATACCTCGAATATACCCAACATACAATTTCTTGCAAAGAAGAATAAAGGGAAGGGCAGAATTAGATTCTCTTATTCTTTTGTAAAATGATAGATAATGATATGTTTCATCTGGTGGGCTCGGCAGGAATTGAACCTGCGATCTTCGCCATGTCAAGGCGACGTCATAACCCCTAGACCACGAGCCCAGAATAACTCGGCGATTCTATTCTCCCAAATGAATGATTCTCCGTGAGGTATTCTGACTAGGATATGATTTTTGATATAGATCCCGTACAATCCTTCGAGCTGCATTTTCCACTTACTCGTATCCTACCATTGGACATGGTTGTACGAGCAGGATTTTCGATGACTCTAGACTGTTTGCACTTCATGCAGAATCCTGTAACAACCTCAGCCATGTTCCCCTCCTAAGACTCAATCATATCAACCCGTCTATGTAGGGATAAATTACAGCATTATTGAAATTTTGTTAAAAACGTTGTACTGGAAGCCTTTTCACAATTCCTATAGTGAAATTATGGCTGATAACCATGATTATCAGAGATGCGTGGGGTCACAATAGTACGGACGATTCACAATATTATGCAAAAATAATAATTTGAAGTAAAGCAGTTTTTGAAATATTTGAATTATAGATATAACTAACTGTTATTATTTAGTCTAAATTGTTTCATCAATTGTTAATTTACAATATCTCCTGATTTTATCGTTCTGTAAATTGGATTGTCGCCTGGCATTTGGCACCAAGCGTCAATGTATTGTGAATCAAGTATTAACAAATCAGCAGGCCCTCCTTCCCTGATAGATCCAGTTACTTGTTGTACTGGAGTAGAATTGAGTAGTGTAGTAGCAGGATTCCTAGTAACTGCAACTAATGCTTCGATAGGTGAGAGGCCTAATCTATGTGTTGCTAGGCTTCCTACAAAAGGCATAGATAGAGACCTGCAGTTTGGATTAAAATCCGTAGCTAAAGAAAAAGGCCAATTATTTTCAATACATTGTCTTAATGGAGTTTCGAGATTGTGTCCCAGGATGTAAGGAGTACCTGGTAGGAAGGTTTGCATAACGCCTGAGTCAGATGCTGATTGTCTGGCGGTTTCTGAAGAGTGACCGACATGATCTCCACTAATTGCCCCTAACTCGGTTGCTAATTGTAATCCACCCCCGTCTACAAATTCATCAACATGAAGTCTGGAAGCCAAACCTAATTTTTTTGCGGCCTTGACTATCAGTTCCGTATGTTCTAGTGAAAACCACCCAGGTTCGCAAAATACATCTGCGTACTTAGCATATCCTTGTTCTACAACGGCTGGCAATTGTACATGAATTAATTCATCAACATAGTCATCCATATTCGTGCCCTTCGGTACATCGTGAGCCCCTAACCAAGTTGAATGAATACCCATTGGGGTTTGCTCTGACAAAAATTGGTTAACTTCTAATAATTTTAATTCTGAATTAACCGTTAATCCATAACCACTTTTGCATTCCATGGTTGTGGTTCCAAATTCAAAGGCTCGAGAAATTCTTCTCTGACCTAATTTGGTTAAACTTTCAATGCTAGCACTACGAGTGAAATCTACTGTTTTTTGTATCCCACCGCCTGATTTAGCAATATCAGAATAGGTAAGACCTTTATGTCGTAATTGCATTTCATTAGATCTATCTCCTTCCCACAACAAATGAGTATGGGAATCAACAAAACCAGGGATTATGGCTTTACCCTCACAATCTATGATTCGGAGAGTTGAATTATCCTCTGTACCAAATTCATCAGCTAATTCTTCAGATTGGGAAATTTTAGCTATAATGTCGCTGTCTATCAATATTCCATTATCGCCATCCTGAACCATTGATTCTGT
Source organism: Euryarchaeota archaeon UBA126 (assembly GCA_002497025.1). Taxonomy (GTDB): domain Archaea; phylum Thermoplasmatota; class Poseidoniia; order Poseidoniales; family Thalassarchaeaceae; genus MGIIb-O1. The sequence continues at coordinate 27,612 of DAMG01000019.1, read as the reverse complement.
GTCTGACATATCTGCCCCAGTCAGAGGTGAATTCAAGTCGCCGCATGCAAGTGTCGCGACTGGTCCAGAGTTGAGCAACAATAGGCGCATGGAGGGAATTGGAACGTTCCATTGATATGTAGTTCTCGACTCAAAAGTGTGTGTCAGGGGTAATCATCGGGGTAGAGAGCACCGCCCACACGTTCTCTTTCGGTTTAGTGACGGATGAAGGAAGGCCTCACAAATCCTATTCTGCATTGTATCGCCCAGAGGAAGGGGGGATACATCCACGAGAAGCAGCGGATCATCATTCAAATCTCGCTTCCGAACTTATTTCTAGATTGATGAAGGAAGAGGGCCTTCAGCCAGACGATGTGACGGCGATTGCATATAGTCAGGGTCCTGGATTAGGGCCCTGTTTACGCGTTGGGGCGAATGTTTCCCGAGCACTATCGCAACAATGGAATATACCTCTCGTTGGAGTCAATCATTGTGTCGCTCACATAGAAATTGGTCGCAATCAAACTGGTTGTGTAGATCCTGTTTTGCTATATGTTAGTGGAGGGAATACACAAGTTATTGCAAGGGCAGGTGAACGTTACCAGGTATTAGGAGAAACCTTAGACATTGGGATTGGGAATATGTTAGATAAATTTGCCAGAACTCAGGGCTTAGCCTTCCCTGGAGGTCCTAAAATTGAACAATTAGCACGAGATTGGTACCAAAAGAATCCCGAGGCTGACGTCGATTTGGTTGAATTGCCTTACAGTGTCCAAGGTATGGATTTAAATTTCTCAGGTCTACTAAATGCGGCTATTCAAAAAGTCAAGGAGGGATTCGAATTAGGTGCTGTCTGTTGGTCATTGCAAGAACATGCATTTGCAGCATGCATCGAGGTAGCTGAAAGGGCGTTGGCTCATTCTGGAAAATCAGAATTATTACTTGGTGGAGGAGTTGCTTGCAATGAACGTATAAGGGAAATGGCCCGAGTGATGTGTGAGCAACGAGGATCTGTTGGAACTTGGCCCGAGAAGCAATACTGTATCGATAATGGAACTATGATTGCAGAATTAGGACGGAGGATGTTGGAAACCCAAAATCCAACAAGTTTAGATTCCAGTGAAATCAATCCTTCGCTCAGAACAGACCATACAATCGTAACGTGGAAATGACCATCTTTTTGCGAAGTCTTAACTATCAACGGTCGTGCCGATAGATTAGGAGGCAGAAATTCTAGTGCAGCGCCGTAGGAAGCCTAAGAGCGAGCCTCGAAATATTTTCGACAAGTCCTCTGGCGGCAAGCCTCCAAAAAGCCCCCTGAAAAATAGAAGAGATACAGTTTCTGAAAAACCTCGTAGACCCGAAGCAACACCACCACCCGCTCCGGTTATCTCTAAGCCCCCCACTATACCTAAGGCCACCAAAAAATCAAAATCTCAACCAATGGATACCAAAACGAAATCTCCAGAACAAGAAGATGTAATATTAGAGGAACAATTACTTGGCGTTACTAAGAGGCCCACAAGGGGCTTAACTGAGTCTGTAAAAGAAGAGGAAAAAATAGATGAGGTTAATTCTACTAGCTCAAAAGCCCAGGAAATTATCAAAGCCTCCAAAGCTCGAGCAAACGCAAAGGTTGAGGTTAAACAAAAGAAGACTGAAGCTCCCGCTAACAAACCTACCCGCCCCTTCCGTAGAAAGAAACCAGATTTTCAACCCGCTATTAGAGAAAAACGTCTTGATAGATCTAGACATATGGAGTACAAGTACGAGATGCGCGGATTATTGCAAGAAATCGATGTAGCGGAAGAACATCGATCTGCACTACTTGGTTCTATTTGGGCCAAAGGCGAAAGACAGAATACCGAAGAATCAAAACAATATATTTTGGACAAGGAAAAAGAAGGAATTTTAAATCAAGAACAAGTATCTGGTTTATTGGCTATTGTAGATGATTATACTATTCGTCGTTAAGGAGTATAACATAGCATATACTTCATTCATAGAACGCCCTTCGGTCATAGTATGGGAACGGGTCCGGACGGTTTTGATTTACACACTGAACGGTCTACTCATCCTTCTGTAAACACCCTCACGGAAACTGATGTTTCATTCACTGAACATAACAATTCAGGAACCCCTCCCTATACTCGAGGGATTCACAAAAATATGTATCTAGACCGACTATGGACAATGAGGCAATATGCTGGTTTTTCTGATGCGAAGTCGACTAACAAGCGTTTTCTGGAATTGCTAGATAATGGACAATCTGGTTTATCTGTAGCTTTCGATTTACCTACTCAATTAGGGTTGAACTCTAATTCAGATTTAGCTGAAGGAGAAGTAGGTAAAGTTGGAGTAGCAATTGACTCAATTCATGATATTCGATTCCTATTCCAAGGTATTGACTTATCCGAAGTTTCCACCTCAATGACGATTAATGCTCCAGCCACCTCATTATTTGCTCTGTACATTGCTTATGCTGATGAATGCGGAATTCCCAGAGAAAGTTTACGAGGCACCGTACAAAATGATATTCTGAAAGAATATATTGCTAGAGGTCTGTACATATTCCCACCTGAAGAATCTATGAGATTGACTACTGACCTAATGTCCTGGAGTAAGTTAAACACGCCTCAATGGAATACAATCTCTGTTAGTGGTTACCACATGAGAGAAGCTGGTTGTACTGCCACACAAGAAATAGCATTCACATTATCAAACGGATTGGAATACCTGACTCAGGCGATAAAAGCGGGTATGGATATTGATGACGTAGCCCCAAGAATGTCGTTCTTTTTTGGTTGCCATAATGATTTCTTTGAAGAAGTTGCTAAATTTAGAGCCGCTAGGAAATTATGGCATGATTTGGTGATGGAACGATATGAACCAAGAAATCAAAAATCTACCATGTTACGATTCCATACACAAACTGCGGGTGTAACATTAACTGCTCAACAACCGCTCAATAATGCAGTACGGGTATCCTATCAAGCACTTTCTGCAGTTCTTGGTGGAACTCAGAGTCTCCACACTAATTCCTATGATGAAGCGATCGGATTACCAACCGACGAATCTGCCTTGTTAGCATTAAGAACACAACAGATTTTGGCCAATGAAACAAATATCACCAAATCCGTTGATCCCCTTGCTGGATCATATTTAGTCGAAGAATTAACATCCAAACTATACAATAAATCCAAACGGTTGGTAGAGGAGATAGAAGCCGATGGTGGAGCAATGAAATGTGTCGTTTCAGGTTATCAGCAGCGCCATATTCACGAGGCCGCGTGGAACCAACTAAAATCTGTTGAAGATGGAACTACTAGCGTTATTGGAGTGAATAAATATTCTGAAGAAGATACTTCTACTTTAATGGGTCAAATTCAAGATCAGGCCAATGCAGAGTCGCAATCTAAAATGGTGCAACAAATTATTCAAAATAGAGAGAAATCCAAAGCTGAAAAATGCATTCTTGAAATTGAAAAAGCAGCAATTAACGGGACCAATTTGATGGAACCTTTGATTGATGCTTTCAAGGCTGAAGTCACACTAGGAGAAGTGAACGAAGTTCTCAGGCAAAATTTTGGCACCTGGGTCGCCCCAAGTGGTGTTTGATATGACTGAAGGTGTTGATCATATCGGGATTGCTACCCATTCATTGGATGCTCATAGCAAGTTTTGGACCTCTTTGGGATTCATCCATAAAAACGACGAAATTAATGAAGACCAAGGTGTGAAAATAAGATTCTTTCAAACACCTTCTGGAGGTCCTAAAATAGAGCTCTTAGAGCCCTTATCCGTAGATACACCAATTGGCAAATTTCTACAAAAAAGAGGAGAAGGAGTGCAACAGATTGCTGTGAAAACAGAAGATATATTATCAACCATAAAAGAATTACAATCATCTGGTATCAGGATGATAAATCAAGAGCCTGTTGAAGGAGCAAATGGAACAAGGATAGCATTCGTCCACCCCTCATCAACAGGTGGTGTTTTGGTTGAACTTGTCGAGTGCCAAAAGGTGTAATATTACTAGAATAATACCAGAGTAATATCTAAAACACCTATGTTCTCGCGAAAACATGCCTAAGATTAGTCTGGACATGCCTAACGAACTTCTTGATGACTTGAAGTTACATGTAGGTGATGAACACAAATTCGTATCAGTAGCAGACGCTATTCGCACCGCTTGCCGTAAAATGTTAGACCAATTAGATGAGGTGGATATCCGTCATGGTCGTACAAAGGTGGAATGAAACATGGTTAGTGAATCAGAAGCTCAACAAGCTATTTCGACCATCCTAGAATATATTGAACCCGGGCAATCTAATAGAGAAGGATTAGTTGACACACCTTCGCGAGTTGTTAATTCGTGGAAAGAAATTTTTTCTGGGTATGCTGAGGATCCTGCCGAAGTTCTGAGTTCTACATTCAACGCGGAAGACTATGACGGAATTGTGTTGTTAAGAGACATAGAATTCCATTCTACATGCGAACACCATTTGCAACCATTTACTGGTAGGGCTCATATTGCCTACATACCAATAGAACGAATTGTAGGGATTAGTAAATTAGCAAGAATTGTTGATTTACACGCTAGAAGACTACAAAATCAAGAAAGAATAACAAAAGGAATAGCAGATGATTTGGAACAGCATCTCAACCCATTAGGAGCAGCCGTAATCATAGAAGCATCTCATGGTTGCATGAAGTGTCGCGGAGTGAAGAAACAAAATAGTATAATGACCACTTCAGCAATGAGAGGCGTATTCTTCGATAAGAACGAGGCTAGAACCGAGCTGATGCAATTAATTCAATCACCCCCACTGTAAAGGTGAATATGATGCCGACTTACCCCATAGTGGAGATATTTCATTCGGTCCAAGGTGAGGCTTTTCACACTGGTTTACCTCATGTATTCATCCGTTTTGGGAATTGTAACCTTCGCTGTGAATGGTGTGATACAGACTTCCTCACCTTCGAAGATTTAGAGTTGGAAGATATTGTTAATCAAGTACTAGAATTCGATTGTAAAAGAGTAATATTCACTGGTGGAGAACCTGCTATACAAGATTTGGAGGCTATAGGTAGTAGACTGAAAGAATATGACATACACCTCTCAATAGAAACGAATGGGACTATCCCAATTCCTGAAATTATCGACTGGATTTGTGTATCTCCCAAGGATCAATTATATCCCAATGTCAGTATCAAACAGAAAACCGGAGACGAACTCAAAGTTGTATATTGTGGGCAGTCTCTAGATATGTATGAGGAGTTAAAGAGTGGATTTGAACATCATTACTTACAACCCTGTTATATCGATGATGAAGATGTAGAATGGAATGGCAAGAATTTCGCGGCAGTTGAAAAATTGGTTAAAGATAATCCTGGTTGGAGATTAAGTCTACAGACACACAAATGGATGGGGGTGCTATAATTCGAGCAGTAATGGCATTGAGTGGAGGTATGGATTCGACCGCACTTCTATGTGGTCTATTGGCTGACGGATATACTGTAAGTTGCATTAGTTACGATTACGGACAGAAACATGTGATAGAAATTGATAGGGCTAAAGCCAATATAGAGTACTTAGCAGAAAATAACCTTACCGTAGAACATAGAATTGTCGATCTCTCGGGAGTAATGGGGATATTCAATTCTGCATTAACAAAGAAGGATATTGAGGTTCCAGAAGGTCATTATGAAGAAGAACAAATGAAGGCAACGGTCGTACCTAATCGCAACGCGATATTTTCATCCATCCTTTACGGATATGGCCTATCTATAGCAACACAAGAGGATACAGATGTCAGTATCGCTCTAGGAGTACATTCTGGTGACCATGCAATATATCCTGATTGTAGACCGGAATTTTATCAATCGCTTGGGGAATCTTTTGCAATAGGAAACTGGGATAGTGAACGAATTTCATTTCACTTGCCATACATTGATGGCGACAAAGAAACAATACTGAAGGACGCATTAGAATCGTGCAATAAATTGGATATTGACTTTGATACTATCTTCAGGAATACAAACACCTCATACAATCCAGATTCTAAAGGAAGGAGTAGTGGTACTAGCGGTGCGGATGTTGAGAGGATTCTCGCTTTCCATGCCATCGGTAGAGAGGATCCTGTAGAATACGTCACATCATGGAATGAGGTGTTACAAGGAGCTCTAAAGGCTCAATTACGGTTTCATGTAATGAAACAAAATGGTACAGAGAGACCATTTACTGGCGAATATGACAAACACTTCGAATCAGGCAGATACTATTGTGCAGAGTGTGATAAGTTGCTGTTTTCATCTGAAGCGAAATTCGATTCCGGATGTGGTTGGCCCGCATTTAGCGAGGAAGTTCCTGATGCTGAAATTACTCAACTAAAGGATACTAGTCACGGGATGGTTAGAATTGAGGTGAGATGTTCAAAATGTGATTCACATCTAGGTCATTTATTCCATGAAGCCAGAGGCCCACGATATTGTATAAACTCGATATGCTTGAATTTTAGAGGTGATTGATTTGACTAAATATTTTTCTTTGAAGAAATATGGACACGAAAGAGGACTGTCTGCAGCTTTCAGACAATGGAGAGCAGATAGTCACTGCAAATTCTTACATGGCTACTCACTTGAATTTGAGTTTGAATTTGGTGCGGATGAATTGGATGAAAAAAATTGGGTAGTTGATTTTGGTGGACTCAAAGAGTTGGAGGTTTGGCTCAGGAGTAATTTCGATCACAAGACCTTAGTTGCTTCAGATGATCCCCAATTTTCCGAATTTGAATTGCTGAATAATAACGGTATTATCGACATGGTAGTTGTGGAATCTACAGGAGCAGAAATGTTTGCCAAAATGGCTATGGAATACTCTAGTAAAATGATTCAAGAGAAATATGGCGAAAGATGCTGGGTTGAAAGTGTTACAGTTAGGGAGCACGCCGCAAATAGTGCAAAGTGTAAGAGACAAAATTAGTTTTTTTCGAATGAAATCTATCCTTTACGGAACTCATAGGGAGAAATTAGCTATTGACGAAAACAGCAATATACAGATTATTAAAACAATTACTCTGATTAAATTCATTGAGGAAAATTCCTTCGAATTAGGATGTTTTGGTTCATCATCTCTTTTTTCTAGAGAATCTTCTATGAACTTTAAACTGAATTCAGACTCTTCCTTGACTTCAGTTGCGGGTTTACGAGCAGCAATTATGAAAGAGGAAACGCTGATGATTATGAGCAGTAGTACTTGAGCAATCTTACCGCTCCGCTCATCTTCACAATCTCGAATGTCTTCGTCATACCAATAATCACACTCTACTTGGGCTAAATCAATCATTGAAAATCCCAGTGGCCCTGGCTTGAAAATAAGAAATAGGCAGAAGAAACCTATTCCGATTAACACGATATTTCTTGTGTTGAAATTATTTTCTTGACCTGTTATGATTACTTCCTTAAGTTCTTCAATTTCTATCTTTAGCTGGTCTTGCTGGGATGAATTTTTTTCTTCAGGCGGTGACATCTTGCTACCACAAGAAGGACAAAATTTCGCTTCATCGGGTATGGAGCCTCCGCACTCGATGCAGAACACAAATATCGATGTCATCTACAATGAATTAATATTTCTAATTTGAGAACTCCATTCTCTGCTTTAACCTAAGGATTATTTTGCTCAAAGGAATCTGCAGATGCAGAAAGTATACCCAAGACACGATGAATTTCATCATCTTTTGGCAAACCTCTCATAATTACACGAACTAGAGTTTCATCCATACCCTGTCTTTTGTGGTCCTTAGTTGGAATTAATTGCACCAACCTAGTAACTTCTTCTCTCAACATTCGTCTTAATTCCGGGTCTAAGATTCTACCATCAGTTCCAGGTACTGAATTATCAGATACTCCAGTGAACCAAGAGAAACAGAGCACAGTAACAGCATGACTTAGATTCAGTATTGGATAACCCTCCCACGTTGGAATTGTTACCAACAAATCGCATAATCTAAGTTGGTCGTTTACTAATCCTTTACCTTCTGGACCGAATACTAAGGCAGACTTGCCATTAACCCCTGATAAGCGGTCTGGTAGTTCATCAGGTAATAGGAAATGCCTCATTGCTGTCCTATCGCCGTGCTCTCTCTTTCCAGACGTCCCCACTACCAATGAGCAGTCAAATGTAGCATCTTGAAGAGTCTCAAAGCCTCGAGCGTTTTCTAGGACATACTGAGCATTCTTCGCTCTCTTTCTGGTCTCCTCAGACCATTCTGTTGTTCGGCCAACAATACGGAGATCAGTGATTCCAAAGTTCATCATGCTTCTAGCGACTGCTCCAATGTTACCATCGTGTTCGGGAGCAACTAAGACTATGCAGACATTAGTAGCGAATGCGGGAAATGAAACCTCAGCATAGTCGCCCATACCAATCAATCGGTACGGCGCTGGATATAACGAGTGATATAGCCCGCTATCCAATTTCTCATGCGCTTGTTATTACCAACATCGGTGAACTCAACGACTAGATGTTTGTTGGTTTCGAAGTCATCTGTAAATTTATCAGGATAAATCTCCAATAAATGTAAGGCTCTGGTCTTGATGAATGAAGGTCGAATATTACCCATAAATCTCAGTCCTCCGCCAATTTTACTTCAAGGGGGAAGCCTTCTTCCCTAGTGCAAACGATTCTAATCTTACGTGGAGGCTTTTGCATTCCACGAGACCAGATGACTTCGTTAACCGCTTGGTCTATCCATATTTCTTCATCTTCTTGGATCTTCATGTGTTGAGAAACGTGGTTGCGAATCTCAGCCATGGCTCGGTTGGCACGCTTTGTTCTAGGAACATTCCAAGCAGCACGAAGCGGGATTACCATTTCCTTTACCTCAGCCAACCAAATCACCTCTGAAGTTTCGATCTACGCCAGTGGTGGCGCTTAGGATGGGATGTTGTATTCCTGGCAGTTCGAAGCATAACCCAAACGGGAACTCTCCGATTTTGCTTAGTGACCTTGTTTAGTCGCTGCTTCTTACCGAATGGTTTGTGCCGCGCCATCATTTCACCTCATCAATATCTTGCAAGTTCCGGGTGCCTTTCCTCTGCTAAAGGACGGACACTGTGTGCACTTTCATCCAAAAGTGATTGCCCGGTTGGAGAAATTATCTTTCCAAGTGTTACAGTCCCGGCAGTATTGAAAGAATCTGTGATAAATCCGGCAGCTGCTAATTGCTGTAAAGCAGTTCGAGCAACCTTTCTCGAACCGGAGACGGCTCGGTTGGGTTTTACTCCTCGGTTTTTTGGGCCTCCGAATTGCTGTGACATGTGATTAGTACCAATCGGTCCTTTCATAGCTACCTTACGTAGTACTGCTGCGCATCGAACATACCACCAATCTGATTGTTCAGGTGGCTTCTCTCTGTGGGTTCCAGTCTTTACAAAATCAGCCCACTCAGGAGCATTGATTGAGTCATTGTCAGCCAATCTCTGAGCGAGGTCCGCAATTAGAAGGTCGGCTGGCACATCGTGGAACGTCGTCATACACTCACCTTGTAGCGCCCGGCCGACCTTGAGGCTGTATATAACGGTGATGACATGACTGAAACCTATAGCGGCTTGGTACTGCATTCTTGCGCACTCCACACAATGGTTCAAACCACCCTTGTGGTTCGCCGTAGCAATGAGGAAGTCACTATCAAGGAACCCGAACATGCTTCGGACTATGGTGGGTTTAGGTTTGGTGTTGATTTTGGTATTATCCTATGCAGTATATACTGCTACAATAGATAGTGAGTATTACAGATATGAGACTACTAATGAGAGCGTGGATTATCAACTTCAATTAGAGAATGAAAATGAGTCCTCTTGGTACACCGCAACAACTTCATCTCCTACTTGGGTTAATATCACCGTAACAAATGCACCCAATAACGCTGAATTGATTGTTACTTCGACGAGTTCCAAATGGTATCATTCGCCTCTTTTGGGCGAAGATGGCGACTCGATATTCAATTGTAAGGAATTCGATGAAATTTCCGACTCTTGTGATGAGGCCTACGAACATAACATGATGATTGATTCGCAAGAAGTTGTAATGAGAGGCAGATCTTCACTATATTTGCCCATTGAAGGAGTAGGTTATGAAAGAGCTGTTAATCAATCTCAGGCTGAATTAGAGATATTAGAGTTGATTTCCCAAGAGAGAGTAACTACTACTTGGATAGTTGGAATATATGTCGACGGCGAGTTAGTATCACCAGAAGGGGTTCTAGTGAGTTTTTCCCTAACAGAACATGAATTGGTTTCTGTTTCGGAATTTAAAATCGATCCTGTCCAAGAGACATTATACGGAATAGCTACATTAGTTGGTTGCTTTTTCCTATTAATCGCCGTACCCATGATGGTATATTTCGCAGGAATAGCAAAAGCACGACTTGACGAAGAGAATCGTCTGGATGATCCAGCGCCTAGTGAATAGGACGATGCATTAGCACTCATTGATTCAGAAATCTTATCCCTTGTTCATATCGCGATAAGTCTGTGTCTACAGAGATTTTTGACCGGGCTCAACAGTTCGTCACTAGTGGCGAGTATGCTTCGGCGAAATCAGAATATGAGAATCTCATAGATTCCGAATCGGATAATTCCGCCGCTTGGTATGGATTAGGAGTAGTAAACCACGCTCTTGGCGATATTGATGCAGCGATAGTAGCGTTTGAAAGAGCGTTTCTAATCAACCGTTTTCACGCCCCCACTGCTGCTAATTTAGCATTCTTGTTTTCACAACGTGATTCGTCCTTAGCTGCCAAATACGCCGCGGCTGCTGTAGATCTAGGATTGGATAATGAGCAATTACAAGCTTTGGTATCGCCCGAGGGTGTTTCCACAAACGTAACCGAAGAAGAAGCGCCAGTAATTATTGCAGAGGCAATTCATTCTGAATCGATTAATCTAATCGAAGAAATCGCCTTGTTAGTTGAGAATTCGCAATTCCAATCTGCTATGGAAAAGATTTCACCGGCGTTAGAAGGAGACTATTCTGCGGAACCAATGATGTGGTACTATTGCGGATTTTGTCTCCACGCATTAAATCTCAGTGAGGACGCAATTCAATCATTGAATTATTGTTTACAATTAGACTCTGGCCTAAACATAGCCGTGGAATTGTTGACAAAGATAGAAGATGATATGCAAGAGCCTGAAGAAGAAATTGTAGAATTCACACCTGTCGCAACCGAAGAAGTTCAATACGCGGAATTTGTACCAGATGAAGAAGAGGAAGAATTAGAAATCTCACTTGAAGACACATTGGTCGTTCTAGAAAGAAAAGCAAAGGATGCTACCCAATCTGGCAATCATGCATTGGCAATTCAGACATGGAAGAAAGTTATCGAAGAACATGGGTCCACATATGATTCATGGATAGGTTTGGCTGATGCTTTAGAATCGGCAGGTCATGCAGAGAAGGCGACGCAATGTAAGCAAAAGGCTGAGGAATTCAAAAAATCTACATCATCTTCAGATGAAGAAATAAGTGTCGACCTTATTACTGCGGCAGAAGAAGCGAAGATATCTTCCGCACAGAATACAACGATTGACGAAAGTAGTGTGAATGTAGCTATAGAATGGTACAACAAGGGGCTAACCTTGCTGGGTGAGGACAAAGGTGATCAGGCATTGAATTGTTTCGATAAAGCAATTTCATCAGCTCCTAGGGAAGAAAGAGAGCTACGTGTAAGGTGCCATAATGGGCGAGGCCATGCCCTCCATCAATTGGGAGAATTTGCCGAAAGCATACAATCGTACCACCAAGCTATCTCCATGGACCCCAGTATGGTGACTGGTAGAACACTCTACAATATGGGGTCATCATATGCCGCCATGGAACATTTCGCTGATGCCATAAAATGTTTTGAGCAGGCATTGAATAGAGAATTAGACGAGGAAGAAATGCGTTTGTGTAAAACCCAAATGAATCGATGCTCGTTACTACTGAAAGAACAGAATAAATCCGCGAAACTTCAATCCTGAGATTTGCGAACTCTTACTATAACGGATTTACTTGTTGGAGTATTACTGCCAGATGCGGTTGAATTTAATGGGATTAATTCGTTTGCCTCTGGGAAATATGTCGCAACATTCCCTCTAGGAATATCATATTCTACCAAATACCAATTTGGAGAGTTCCGAAGTTCATCTTGGAAAACCGAGGTTAGATTTACTAAATCCCCAGCCCGAAGATTACTTTGTTTAACATCAATTGGATTCATCATCACAATTCTTCTGCCTGATTTAATCCCACGGTATCGATCTTCCCCTGAATAGACAGTTGTATTGTATTGGTCATGAGACCTTATGGTCATCATCACATATTCATTTTCTTCCGGAGACAGGCTCGATATATTGTGAAATCTGAAATTAGCCTTCCCTGTTTGTGTATTGAAAGTTAGATCATCCCTGGGTGGATTGGGGAGGTAGAAGCCCGCTTTTGCCCTAACTCGAGAATTGTAATCATTGAACCCTGGTATTGTTTGCTCGATTATATCTCTAATTCGGTCATAATCTTCAACTAAATTATTCCAGTCTAAATCACTCATAGGGCGCCTATACTCAACTGCCGTTGCGATTCCAGCAACAATTGCGGCTTCGGACAATAATTCATCTGAAGCTGGCTTCATATGGCCTTGAGAACTATGCACAATGCCCATTGAATTCTCTACACTAACGAATTGGTTACCAGTAGTTTGTTCGTCGACTTCAGTCCTCCCAAGACATGGAAGAATGAGCGACTTTTGGCCTGTTACCAAATGATTACGATTTAATTTAGTAGAAATAAAAGCAGTTAATTGACATCTATTCATAGCTTTAGCGATTAATTTGGTATCAGACATGGCTGAAAGAAAATTCCCCCCCATTGCTAGGTATACCTTGGCATTTCCCTCTAACATCGCCCGAGCTGCATTTACAGCGTCAAAACCATGCCTATTGGGCGTTTGTATACCAGTACTATTTTGTATATTTTGAATAAGGGAAGGATTCGCAATATGGTTGATTCCAACAGTTCTATCTCCCTGTACATTGGAATGGCCTCTGACGGGACATAATCCCGCGCCTTTCCTACCAATGTGGCCACCTAGTAAGTGTGTATTGACCATCTCTTGTATTGTTTCAACTGAATTATGGTGTTGTGTGATTCCCATGGCCCAACAGGTAATGATTGATTTAGATTCTGATACGATTTCCGCAATAGATTCTATCTCTTGACGGCTTATACCACTAATAGATTCGATCTGATCCCAGTCAACACTTTCGATGGATGCTTTGTAGTCTTCAAATCCAGATGTATGTTCTCCAATGAAATTTAGATCATAATTGTGATTCTTTACAATACAATGATTCAGTCCTCGGAAAAATGCCATATCTCCATTAATATTGATTCGAACATGCCTGTCTGAAATCGATTTTCCAGAACCTAGCATTTCGAGTGGATTCTGAGGATGTTTGAATTTCTTCATACCGGTTTCAATAAGTGGATTGATGGATATTATGGAAGCACCGTGCTTCTTGGCATCTCTTAACGCAGTGAGCATTCTAGGGTGATTAGTCCCTGGGTTTTGACCGACGACTAAAATTAGCGAAGCTGAATTGAAATCTTCTAACTTTACTGTTCCTTTACCTATACCAATAGAATCAGATAGGGCAAATCCAGAAGATTCGTGACACATATTGGAACAATCTGGCAGATTGTTCGTTCCGAATCCACGAGCCAACAATTGCCAAAGAAATGCTGCCTCATTGCTAGTGCGGCCAGATGTATAGAAAATAGATTGATTGGGGTTTTCTAGAGAACATAACTCATCTGCAATCAATTCAAACGATTCTTTCCAAGAAATGGGAGTGTAATTATCCATACCTTCATCTAATAGCATGGGAGAAGTCAATCGGCCTTGAGAATTTAGCCATTCATCGGACTTTAGAGATAATTCCACCACTGAATATTTTTCGAAGAAATTAGCTGTGATTTTCTTACTTGTTGCTTCATCAGCAACCGCTTTAGCACCGTTCTCACAAAACTCAGCTATTGTTCGGTGATCATCTGGATCCGGCCATGCACAACCAGGGCAATCGAATCCACCAAATTTGTTAACTTTCGAAAGTGAGCTAATTGACCCAGTTACACCAGACCTTGTAATGCCGTGTTTAATTGTGGATAGAATTGCAGTAGCGCCTGCTGCAGAAGAAGAAGGTTTTCCAGTAATTGGAGGAGTGTCCTCAATCGGAGGAGTCTCATTAGTCTCCCTGCTCACGACTAACCCACCTACTGACTCTTATTCATTTTGTTGATATATTCAATGAATATTGTTCGTATCCACTATATGATTCGATTAGGTGCAGAGTGCACAACCATAGATTCTCGTTTGAGGAAGCATACTAGTGTCAAATTGTATTCTCTAGCTAGGTCTACTGCTAGGGAACTAGCTGCCCCAACAGACGCCATAATTGGAAAACCTGCTCGTATCGTTTTCTGAACCAATTCAAATGAGGAACGACCAGAAACATGTAGAACTGAATCTTCAGTGTTCAGGGCGCCATTGCGTAACATATGCCCAATTAGTTTGTCAAGCGCATTGTGTCTACCAACGTCTTCCCTAGATGCAATGACATTTCCATTATTATCAAATGCAACAGCGGCATGGGTGCCACCAGTCAACTCGAATAATGGTTGGATAGAGTTGAGTGATTTCAAATTATCAGATATTTGGTCTGAATTGACTTTGAAAGACTCGCTGAGGGTTTTTGTGTGTATTTGATGTAAATTTGTTAATGATACTTTACCACAAACACCACATGCCGAAGAAGTAAGTGTTTGCCGACGATGTGAATTTATATCGAATTGTAAATCATCACTTAAATCAACTGAAATTAGACCTTCTGCTTCAGATATATTTTCGATATCTTTGTATTGTTCAATTATCCCCTCGGAGTATAGAAATCCTACTGTTAGATCTATATCATCTCCTGGTGTACGCATAGTAATTCCCAAAGGATAAGTTGCCCCTTTGTGAGTTAATTCCATCGAGAGGGGGGCTTCGACTGCTAAAGTGTCCATTATACGTTCAGAACCATGATTGGATATTCGAATCACATCAGACTCCCTGGACCCGGACACGTGTTGCCTAACAGGACCTATTCTATTGGATTGACGGAAGAGGAGTTAAACACAGGAATGGTTGATATATGGGTCTCCCGAGGTTGAGTTCGTGTCTCTAATTGAGGGAACTGGCTTTTCGCTACCTATTGCAACTATCACTGAGTGTGTTGATGTAAACATAGAAGTCACCCCAGCCGCTAGATTGGCAGTAAAATCAGCAATTGGTGAACAGATTGATACCCACGTACTAATCATCAGTGCAAAGGCAGGAGGGTGCTCGGGATATCTGTATGATATGGTGGTCGTAGAAAGACCTGAAGAAGAGGGCTTTCAAACAATCAATGTTGACGGAGTCACAATCCTGATTCATGATAACGATAGTACATTACTTAACGGGTTAAAACTCGATTTTAAGGACTCACTAATGGGTGGTGGGTTTCACATGGAAAATCCAAACGCGGACAGGGCATGTGGCTGCGGGCAATCATTTGGCTGAATTGTTTAATCGGTGGTTGTGCTATGATTCCACCATTGGCTAATATTGTAGAAATTCCAACCGCCGTAACACTAGTTTCTGGTAAAGATGCCAGGAATCATCTCAACAGAATGCTAACTGTAGACGTTTCCAATGATTCGAATTTAACTCGAAAAGAATCTTTTATTTGCGACCTAAATGGCCGGATTGCAACCTACCAATTGCATGTGGATTTAGGTGAACAAATTTTATTGCTCCATAATGATTCAATGTCGGATATTCTTCGTAAAACGCTCACGAGTGGAATTCCATGGAATGAAAATATCGAAGTTTCAAGCGGTGACGGAGCAGTGCATCGAATACTGATTTACGGAAAACAACCCGAAAGGATCCTTCTCGGGCTAGGAATTAGCCAAGCCGAATTACATACCGGTCATTGGACTAAATTTTTCGATTCGATGATTTCAGTAATTAAAATAGAGGATGATTTTAGTATCTACGAAATGCTGATTCCGAGCCGAGAATATTCTGAAATAACAGATTTGTTGAAAACAAATGGTGCCAGGATTGGAGAGGTTAATTCAGCCATAGCAATGCTATCAATTGCCGGCATGATTGATTACTCAGTAGATGTTTCTGGACATATCCCCTTTAATTTAGGATTAGAACGACTTGTAGACCTAAAAAAGGGATGTTACCCCGGCCAAGAGATTCATGCTAGGATGGAAAGTAGAGGTGGAATCAAGAAGTCAATATCTACATTCAAGACAAATATCCAAATGCGATTAGGAAAATCAAAATCAACAAACAAAGAGCAATTGGAAATCATTAGTTCACAACAATTTGGTGATTCTTGGATTAACTTATTGATCCATCCAAGAGAAATATCACTTAGTTCTGAAATATGCGTTAATACTCCTGAGGGAGAAATTACTCTCACGAGCGTTTGAGTTTATCTAAGTCTTTTAGGTTGATCTTTTCACCTTGTTCGACCCATTGTCTAAGGGTCATTAATCTGGATATTTTCAGCATACCTAGATTTCTAGTAAACAAGTATAATTGTGGTTCGAATTCATCAATCATTTGATTTTGGAATTTTAACCTAACAGCCTCTGCCCTTGATCTAAAGAATGAGATTTCTACTGCAACACCAATCATAGTTGCGGTGTATAAAACTAGCAAAATAGCTAGTGAAAATATCACTGGATCGCCGAACATTTCGCCGGAACGTAATTCTGTACCATAGAAAATTTGCCTAGAAATCAAGAATATCAAGCCTACTCCGACCCAAGGCCCAAGCATATCTTCTACGAAGGTGCCCATAGGTAGCAGCCTTCTATTCCCGGTATCTGCAAATACCATCGTACTCAATGTACCAGCCCTTATGACTGAAATAAATGCTACAAGAATAATGTACACTGCGCCAGAAACAATCAAGACTGATTGCGTATCAATTCGAAGATAACTTACAATTAGAAATGCGAATAATCCCAAAAATACTGTAATTGGCATCCTATTAATTGATGATAATACGGGGTCTGGATTTTTTAGGCCGTCTTCCACTCTAGGTATACCAATAATTTCCCATCTAGTGAGTTTTTGAACCGTGATTCCAATCCATAGTAAAACCCTTTTTTCGATTAGAAGCCACTCAAAGAACCATAAAATCGGCATTAAAGGAATTGTTAACAGAGCTGCAAATAGTCCAAGTAATGGCCACACTACAAGACCCGGCATTAAGAGAAAATGTTTCACGCGCATTGGAAATAATAAGTCTGATTCTATTCTAGATTGTCTTTCAGGATCTATGTCGACAACCCTGGCCTCAGCATCTAATTCCTTTCTAAACCGGCTAAGTGGTAACCCGGCGTCTAAAACTAATCTGACCTTTTCCCTGTAGTGGACGTGTTCCGGTTCTGTACCTACCCACCATTTCCAACCTAATGACAATGGAATCGCAAGAAAAACGGGAGTTAGTAGTATCAGTATGGCAGTGATAAGCGATTCCAGCGATGCCGCCATGTAATCGACGGAGCGAAATTACATCAAGAAACGCGCGGTTCTATTTTCAAATAAAGTAGCAAATGTATTGAAACCGTATTTAGCCGGTTTTTAGGGACACTTCCAATAACAAATGTTCATCACTTTGTCATCAACGCATCTTAACGTGGGTAGGGTAGCAGTTACAGATGGTATGGATTCGGCCGCAGTTAACAGGCTGCTCATCGCTGGGCATGAAGTAATCGAGCGGCATTACACGAAAGATGAGTTACTCTCAGGAGCATTGTCTGCCTTTGACGCAGTTGTTGTCCGGAGTGCTACAAAACTAACTTCTGAGGTAATTTCCAAATCAGATAATTTATCCTTCATAGGAAGAGCAGGAGTAGGAGTAGACAATATCGATTTACAAGCAGCATCTTCGCATGGGATTGTTGTATGCAACACACCCCAATCATCTACGAACAGTGTCGTCGAACTTACAATAGGTCATTTATTGTCATCATGCAGACATATAGCTAGAGGTGATCGTGGACTTCGCGCAGGATTGTGGGAAAAAAAACAATTGAAAGGAACGGAACTTAGTGGCAAGAGATTGGGCTTAGTCGGTTTTGGTAGGATTGCCCAAGGAGTGGCTACCGTGGCCACAGCGATGGGGATGGAATGCCATGCCTACGACCCCTATCTTCCTTCAAACATTGCAAGTAAATTTGACTGTACTATGCACGATGATGTAGATTCCATTTTCCGCCTGTGCACTCATATCTCAATTCACTGTAATCTTAGCGAAGAAACTTACCATCTAGTAAATAGAGAAAGAATAGCCATGATGCCGACATTGGCTCCAAATGGTGTTAATTGTGGCAACCATATTGTAAATTGTGCTCGAGGCGGAATCGTGGATGAAGGCGCAGTCCTCGATTACTTAGAGTCTGGAGATTTAACGAGTGCTGCTCTAGATGTTTTCGAAGTTGAGCCCGCCTTGGACAACCCACTAATACAGCATCCGAATTTCCATGGAACTCCACACATTGGAGCGGCAACGCTCGAAGCACAATCAAGAATTGGTGATGAAATGGTCACACTAATACTAGACCACTTTGCCGGTAAAAGGCCGCATTCCGCTTTGAATTAAGCCGGTAGGTTCTTCGCTAGAATAAGATAGTCAATAACATGAGAGCATTTGTCACTGGGGGCAGTGGCCATGTGGGTGGCAATTTAGTTCGGGAATTACTTTCGAGAGGATACGAAGTGGATTGTTTAGTTCGCTCAGATACTAGAGCATTAGATAATCTAGATATCAATTGTGTAAATGGAGATATGTTAAATCCTCTAGAAATGTCCACACTAATGGCAGACTCGGATGTGGTATTTCATTCCGCAGCCTTCGTAGCAGTGGAGAAAATCCAAGAGGATTTGATGAGGAAAATCAATGTTGAGGGGACTAGGTCTATCACTACAGCGGCAATTGAATCAGGGGTTAAAAAATTAGTATATTTTTCTAGCGTCCATGCATTCGAACAACATCCAACTTCCGAACCTTTAGTTGAGTCTAGACCACTAGTGACGGATCCGAAAGCCTTGCCATATGATAGGACTAAGGCTGAGGCGCAAAAAATAGCCTTAGGCGCCCGTGAACAAGGGTTAGCGGTCAATGTTGTACATCCCACTGGGATAATTGGGCCTTATGATTTCAAACCCAGTAGAATGGGTAAGGTACTGCAAGACATTGCCAACAGAAAGATGCCCGTCGCAATCAATAATGGTTTCAATTGGGTTGATGTTCGTGATGTAGCTAAGAGTGCCGTAAATTGCATAGAGAGAGGAATTGATGGTCAAAATTACATCTTACCAGGGCATTGGGCTTCGATGCCGCATTTATCATCATTGGTAAAGCGAATTACCGGCAGACGAACTCACTTACTTACAGTTCCGTTTTGGATGGGTTACCTTGCATTACCATTTGCATCAATTAGTTCAAAAATCACAGGAAAAAGGCCTAGTTTTAGCAAAGGAAGTTTGCAAGCATTAGCAATACAATGTAGAGATATCCCTGGTGATTTAGCACGAGATCAATTAGGGCATAATCCACGACTGATAGAGGATACTATATCCGATACTGTTTCTTGGTTGATCGATAAAAATAAGGTAGTGGATAAATGATTTTCTTAACCCACGATGAATACAAAATCGCTTGTTACACATGGCTAATTTTAGCACTAATCGTGTTCATCACCTTGATTTTTGTTAAGGCGCCTTATGGCAGACATAGAACTGTTGGATGGGGGGTCGAGATTTCCGCTAGAATGGGCTGGATAATAATGGAAACCATTCCCATATTATTTTTGACACTTATTCTAATAATTGGAAATAACAAGGATTTTGTCGTACTATTTTTTTGGGCAATTTGGACGACACATTATGTCAACAGAGCTTGGGCTTGGCCGAATAGAGCCAAGTTAGATCAAAAGCTCATACCACTTAGTGTAGTTATTTTTGCGATAATCTTCAACACAATAAATTGCTGGCTTAACGGGATTTGGTTATTCGATCTAAGTAATGGATACGAGTTATCTTGGTTTACGGACCCTAGATTTCTTCTCGGAATTAGTTTATTCTTTCTCGGGATGATTATCAATATCAAATCTGATAACATCCTTTTTTCATTACGAGACGATGGCAGTACAGGGTATAAAATACCTAGAGGAGGATTGTTCGAGAGGGTCAGCTCCCCAAATTATCTAGGGGAAATTATTGAATGGATTGGATTTGCGATTGCGACTTGGTCCTTGGCTGGTTTGACATTTGCAGTCTGGACATTTTGTAATCTAGCGCCTAGGGCATTCGCTCATCATCGTTGGTATAAGGAAGAATTTGCCGATTACCCCAAGAATAGGAAAGCCCTGATACCTTTTGTAATTTAGTCGATTAGCTTGTGCATTCTGGTCAACGATATTTGTAAACTATCCAAATTACTTGGAATTGACAATCCAACGATTTCACTATTCAATGAAAGCCCTTGGTCCTTCTTCATTTTCCAAACCTCAGAATTAAAGAACATTACAGATTCAGTTAATTCAGTCCACTTCTCTGTTTCGAAGTTTAAGGTTAATTGAGGAAATGTATCGGCTTCAACGGCTGAACGATTGTACAAAGTTGAAGACAGATAATGACTGAAGAATGGGCATATTGGTGCAAAGGCATCCAGCAAGTCTCTGACGATTCTATGTAAAGTCCAAGCAGCTGCCTCATCTCCATCATATAGCCTAGACTTTACCATCTCCAACCAATGACTGGGCAATACCCCAGTTGCGAAATTTTTCAATGATTGAGCCGCAGTATAGATATCAATTTCTTTCCATCCTTGTTCGACACGCGACATTACCAATTGGAATTCGGAAAGAATCCACTCGTCCTCTGGTTGCAAATTATCGGTTAAATTCTCAAGATTTGATGGTACTGGAAATTGGCTCGCAAATCGTGCAACGTTGAACAATTTTGTCAATACACCGAAATATTTCTGTTCAATATCCTCGGGGTTAATTTGGAAATCATCACCCACCTGGGCATCACAGGCTTTCCAAAGCCGGAAACACTCTGAACCTATTTTATTGGCTCTGAGATTTACTACTTTGTCTGGTCCGCGGATTTTCCAAGATCCCGTTCTTCCACCTGCCCCGCATTCTAGTACGGAGTTAGCGTCTATTCCATTCCCAAGGGATTTCGACATCTTTCTCCCCCAAGGATCCATCCCCAAACCATCAATCCAAATGTGTTTGAATCCTGGGGAATCCAACAATAATGCGCTCTTCAATAGAGTGTAATATAGCCATGTTCGCACTATTTCCTTACCCTGAGGCCTTATCCCAGTTGGAAATGCCTTGGCAAATAAATCAGGGTCTGAGAGGTAACCCGATACATACAGATTAGAATTAGAAGAATCCATCCAGGTATCGAAAACTTTCTCTTCTCCAATAACCGTTCCTAGAGAAGAGGAAAGATCTTCCCAACTCCCTACTTCTTCTCTCGTATCTCTCTGTAAAACACGACTTCCAGCAGGGGGGTCTTCCCTCCAAGGTTGAACGTAAACACCGGGTGGTGGAGTTATGATTTTAGTCCCGTCTTCAGAATACCAAATCGGAACTTCTGTGTGATACCACCTTCTACGACTTATTGGCCAATCAATGCTAATATTGTCCATCCAATCGAGTAAAAATTGTTTATTCCTAACTGGATGAAATTCCATATCCTCGATTAATTCGCGCATACGATCTTGAATGTGAGTTTGTCTAACATACCATTCCTTGAGTAGAATAATTTCTACTGGGTTTTTCCCTCTTTCACTAACTGGGATATCTTGTTCTTTTTCGATAATGTTGACGATTCTATCTGCCGAGTTAAGGTCTTCAATTGCTTTCTCCCTAGCCTCTATTACTTTCATTCCGGCGTAAGGTCCCGATATATCTGTCATGTTCCCATCCAAATCAATGGCTTGGAAGGGGCTTAATCCAAGTTCTCTGAACACTGCTACGTCGTTTTGATCACCAAAGGAACATACCATCAACACTCCAGAACCAAAGTCAGACTTAACCGATGGATGGGTTGTAATTTCTACGGATTTTGAACGGCCATTAGTTTCTACAGGAAGTACAATCTGTTTCCCGACTAAATGCTGATACCTTTCATCATCCGGATGAACTACTACTATGCCACATGCACATATCAATTCTGGCCGAGTTGTTGAAATGATTACATCGAGGCCATCCTCGGTTGTCCATCTGATATCGATTAACTTAGTTTTCCTCTGTAATCTTTCAACTTCAGCATCTGCAATCGTAGTGCCTTCCACAGGATCGTAGATGTTAGGTCGGAGATCTTCTACAATGTCACCTCGCTTAAACAGATCAACAAATATTGATTGAGATACTCCTCTGTATTCATCAGAATCCGTAAGGTATTCTTTATCAAAATCACAAGAAAGCCCTACTCTTGCTGCCGTCTCTCTCATAGCTTGGGTATACTCTTCTATGGTATCACGACATAAATCCAAAAATTCTGTTCGGTCAAATGTTTTCATTTTTCTACCAGTATTTTTTTCAACCGTAAATTCGATGTTGATACCATTGCGATCTACACCCCAAGGGAAAAATACCTCTTTTCCTAATAATCTTTGACTTCGGGCAATAACATCAATCATCGAATATTGAGCTACAGCCCCGATATGCCATGTCCCACTGGGGTATGGAGGTGGAGTATCAACTACGAAGATTTCCTTACCAGATTTAGGGTTGAATGCATACCTGTCGTTATACAATTTGGAGTCTGAATAGTGTTCCTCTTGAATTCTCTTCTCGAGGTCAATAGACCATCTCTTATCTTCAATTAAGGGAGTCCCCATAGACACATCCACCGCAAATTGCATCCAACCCTATGACCTCTCATTCTTGACGGTTCCCAATCATTCACCAACATCTAGAATGTTATATCCCAATCCACCACTAGCCGTCGGGTTCAAGCACCTTCGCTGATGAGGGCTAGCCTAGCAAGGAGTTGGTGGAACTTGTCTGACGACGATAAGAAAGGTAACATTGCCTCTCGATTTGCGAAACAAGCGACTGATAAAGGGAGGGAAATCCTCACCAAAATAGACGTCGACAAAAATATAGTGGAGAGTTACGGAAGGCGTTCAAAAAATCAATTTCGTAGAATGTCATCCGACCTAGATTTTACAAGCATATTGACAAAATTCCCTGTTATCACTGTAATTCTATGCCTTGTAGTCACAGCTTTCTTCTCTTGGGAGTCGGGGCTAGTAGATTGTAGAAAGTCATTGTCAAATCCCGAGGGCTTTTGTCCAATTGAAGGGAAATCTTCAATGAATGTTAATGGTGATTTGGAAGTATATCTCCCCCAAGGATCTGAGGTTTCAGCCTTACTGGCAGAGGTAGAGGCTGTTGAGGGGTGGACAACCAACGTCATGGTTATTTACGTCGAGTCAGAAATCGTTTATGTTGAAGATGAAGATGGAAATAGGCAAGCCGTAGATGGTTCTGGAAGAAATATTACAGAAGTTTCAACATTAGAACAAATCGAGAAGTTAGAGAATCTACTTAATCCAAATCAAAACGATAAGGGAGAAGACAATGTCATCTATGTTCTTTCAATATCCTCAGTTATCAAAGAAGTAAATTCTTCGGCTGGTAGGGTTGCGAAATCTTTTGCCTCAGCAGCATCACAAGCCGTGGATAATCAAGAGTTTTCCGATTTTGTTAATCAAACAATCGAAGATAATGAGGCTCTATTCGGAAATTACGCAATACCTGATGATCAAGCCAGGGTTAATCAAATCCTAGATGAGATGCCTCCCAATGCACTCAATAAGTTAGTCAGAGATGTAGGAACGTGGGAAAATGAAGTACAAATTGGGAATAAGTCTGGATTTGGTTGGAATCGAGCGGTTGTAATTATCGGTATATCCGACCAACTAAGGGATGGTAACGGCGAGGAAATTACGATTTCGGAATTCATAGAGGGAACCCAAATGGAAATTATCGGGCTCAGCGAAGCAAATGATTGGGACCAAAGAGGATTGTCCATGACTCTTACAGGACCTGTTCCAATCACAAATGCAGTTACAGAGGAATCATTCAACTTATTCTGGGATGTTTTTCCCATAGGAGTAGTCTTCGTGGCTGTCGGTTTGTTCCTATTCCACTGTGATTTATTGCAAACAGGAAGAATAAGATTTGTTCAAGGAATTAAGGTGTTAGCTATTTCTGGCCTCCCAACACTTTGTTCAGTTTTCATCACTATGGGGATTATCGGGTGGACAAATTACGAAGTAACAATGACTGTGATTATCGTAGGGCCGATTGTACTAGCATTGGGAGTTTCGTATGGTCTTCACATAACCAATCGCTACGCAGAATGCAAAGGTACGCCAAGAGAGAAGATGGCTGAAGCATTGGATTCGACAGGAAGAGCAGTTTTACTTTCTGCAATAACGACAATTATTGGATTCATATCATTAGCACTAACCCCTATGAAACCCATACAAACTGTTGGTTATTCGTTGGCCATGGGGATTGTTGTTGTTTATGTAATGACAATGGTGATGGTGCCCAACTTGACTATGATGTTAGATCTTAAGAAACCCTCACACCCTCCTCCCAAAGCCTTCGTTGCTGCCGTTAGCGTCCCTATTAACTGGACTAAACTAACCCTAAGCTTATTCCTAGTTGCTATGTTAATCTCTGCAGGATACAGTAGACCTAATGTTGAAGAAAACGTCGATTTACTCGAGATGGCTCCTGAAGGAGTTGGTGCTGTTGATAAAATGAAAACATATTCTACTGAATTTGAGGCTGGTCAGCCCGGATTTTTATTGATTGATGCAGATGTATCAGCCTCACCTGAAATATTCAATACCAACTTTGACGGCAATGACCCTTATTCAAAATTAGTTGGAATAGAGGAACTGGAAGGCAAATGCAATCAAGTAAATCAAACCACAGCAGTATCTATCGTTTTCCTAATGAAGGCGATAGCTGTTGGTGTCGATTTAGATGGAGACCCCATTAATGAACCAATACAAGATAACGAGTTTGTACCCGATCAAATCAAAGAATTATCCGCCATTATATTCGACCGCGAAGTTTCAGGCAATGGTTCATTTTGGTGGAGTCTAGCTGCTTTAGATCAGCAACCATCGGGAGGAACGGAATCACAAAACTTTCTCATCAATGTATTCTACAATAGTCTTACATTAGAAATGAGAAACTTATTCATTTCTGAAGATTACAAACAGAGTCTGATTTACATTGATATGCCGTTTATGGATGTTAAGAGCACCGAAAATGCAGTCTCGCAAATAGATAATTATGCTCAACAAGACACAGGCGGAGTTGGTGTAACTTCTTCCAAACTGATTGGTGTAGCATCAGTCACTATAGAAGTTAACAACTTGGTAGTAGGTTCTCAATGGACGTCATTACTTTTCGCCCTGCTGTTTACTGTTTTCACACTTGGATTGGTATTCAGAGATATACGATATGCGATTCTAACTACTATTCCAGTGGCATTTACAGTATTCATGCAATGGCTAGTAATGGACCAAGGTAGTGTCAGTTTATCCCTAGTTACTGTTATGATTGGTTCTATTCTTGTTGGTGTTGGAGTGGATTTCTCCATACATATTGCTAATCGTGTAAAAGAATTAGGGGGTTCCATAGACGCAATTCGTATTGCATGTGCGAGTACAGGAATGAGTCTTACTGAAGCGGTGACGGTAACAATTGCAGGAATGTTTTGTGCTTATTATATCCCAATTCCAGCTATTGCGCCATTCATTGATGTGATCATAATTTTGCTAATTCTAGCCGCAATTTCAGCGCTAATTCTCTTACCAGCGATTTATTCCCTTCTGGTGAAAGCAAATATCTCCTTAACAGGAGGATCAGGCACGATGGCGAAGGCAGCAGGTCTTAGAAGAACTCTGACAAGGGAACAAGGGGATATAATGGACGCTACCCTAGTAATGGATAGCCAAGACGCATGGTGATTTTATGGTGAATTATTGGTTAATGAAAAGTGAACTTGATGTCTACCCGTGGTCACAATTGGTTGAAGATAAGACAACTCATTGGGATGGAGTTAGAAATTATCAGGCTCGAAATATCATGAGAGATGATATGAAAAACGGAGATTGGGTTTTGTTCTATCATTCAAATTGCAAGCCACCACATGTTGCAGGTGTAGCAAAGGTGTGTAAAGAAGGGTATCCGGATTTTACAGCACAAGACCCGAAATCCAAGTATTTTGATGAAAAAGCCACGCCAGAAAACCCTAGATGGATAATGGTCGATATTGAAGCGATAAGGGAGATAGATGCAGTAGGGCTTCCGGAACTCAGGGCCAATCCAAGTCTAGAGGGTATGCCTTTGTTACAACG
This sequence comes from Euryarchaeota archaeon UBA126, assembly GCA_002497025.1. Classification (GTDB taxonomy): domain Archaea; phylum Thermoplasmatota; class Poseidoniia; order Poseidoniales; family Thalassarchaeaceae; genus MGIIb-O1. The sequence continues at coordinate 1,062 of DAMG01000019.1, read as the reverse complement.
TGGGCAACGCCTTTCCGTTCAACCAGTTTCTGCGGAGCATTTTGCCATTGTCTGTCAAATGGGCGGATTAGATTCTAATTCTTTGTAGAGGGAAGTAGATGACCTATTCAATAATTGCAAAATGCTCTGAGACCGGTCAATATGGTGTTGGTATACAATCCCATTTCTACGCGGCTGGTAATGCATGCTGGGCTAATGCAGGAGTAGGTGTGGTAGTAACCCAAGCAATGGCATTAATTGATCATGGACCATTAGGCCTGAAATTAATGGCAGAAGGAAAATCAGCATCCGAGGCGCTTTCGGAACGATTGACGTTAGATCCAGATTCAGAGATTCGTCAAGTTGCTATGTTAGACTCTAAGGGAAGAGTGGCTGCACACACAGGCTCAGTTACTATACCAGCTGCGGGCCATGTTGTGGGCGAAGGTTTCTCTTGTCAAGCGAACCTTATGTGGAACGATACTGTGCCTCAAGAAATGGCTGATGCGTTTGAAAACTCCAAGGGAGATTTAGCAGATAGACTGCTTACAGCGTTATTTGCAGGACAAGATGCTGGTGGTGACATACGGGGTATGCAATCTGGACGTATTCTCGTTGTAGATTCCAAAATCATGGATAAAGAGTGGGAAGGAATACTTGTTGACGTTAATGTCGATGACCACTCTGAACCTCTAAAGGAAATTGAAAGATTACTAAAAGTAAATTCAATTTATACTGACTTTACAAAAAACGGATATGAATTGGAATTAGATAAATCACAAGCAAATGAATATCCTGAAATCGCTTTTTGGACCGGTATTAACCTAGCTAATAGAGGGGATTTAGAAAATGGAAAGGAATTAACAGGTATTGCACTAAAGAATCATTCAGGTTGGAGGGAATTACTGATTCGTTGTTCAGAAAACAATTTCTTTGGTATAACAGAAGAACTTGTACAACAATTGCTCAACACTGAACAATAGAACACCCATAGTGGGCACGTCCTCGGTGGACGAATGTCACCAACAATGAATAATCCACGATCTCCTCCACCCCGCAATCCCAAGGCATCCAGCATCCCCG
>DAMG01000007.1:1558-11046 GCA_002497025.1 Euryarchaeota archaeon UBA126 | reverse complement strand
CATTAACTCCTAGACGAAGATAGTGCTGAGCACAAGAAATCGCACTAGCACCAGCGCCTGAAATCACTACCTTAACTTCTGAGACATTTTTTTCTACGACTTCCAACCCATTGATTAGAGCGGCACCAGAGATAATTGCAGTACCGTGTTGGTCGTCGTGCATTACTGGAATATCTAATTCGGCGACGAGTCTTCGCTCGATTTCGAAGCATTCTGGCGCCTTGATATCCTCGAGGTTGATTCCTCCGAAAGTAGGGGCAATCGCCTTCACCGCTTCGACAAATTCGTCAACATCAGTCCGGTCAACCTCGATATCAAAAACATCGATGTCTGCGAATGCCTTGAACAAGAGTCCTTTACCTTCCATTACTGGTTTTCCGGCAAGTGCACCAATATCACCCAACCCAAGTACTGCTGTACCGTTGCTGACAACTGCTACCAAGTTCCCCTTCGAGGTGTACTTGTAAGCATCATCCGGGTTTTCAGCGATCTCCTCGCAAGGATATGCAACACCCGGAGAATATGCTAGCGAGAGTTCACGAGCAGTTCCGTGTGGTTTTGTTGGCTCCACTCGGATTTTTCCGGCTGGTTCAGCAGCGTGATATTCCAACGCCTCCTGACGCAATCGGTCCTCGTCCATACCTGACCCTCGAGAATCTTCGGGCCATACACCCCTCTTTGATGCTATCCTACACAATTCGAGTGTTTTATCGGCCCATTGAAATGCGCTTTCTAGATACTACACTCCCTCCTTAGAGGGAGACTCATGTATAAATCAACTAACCCACCCTTTCTTAATGGGAACAAGTAGGCCGATGGTTCGTAGCCATGTCTAATCCTCGTCAATTGCCGAGCAAGCGGAGGTCTGCTTTGCTTCTTGCAACGCTGATGGTTTTGTTGCCCTGGTCTGCATATTCTGGTGTAAATGAGTTAGATTCTGAGCAAGAAGCCCGTGAGGTTTCGCAGGCTGCATGGGGAGCCTCAGGAAGTAACGATACCGGATGGATTGATTTGGTCGCCACTGGTGCCGATCCAGATAATGGGAGCTATGCCTACAGTGACTTATTCTTGCCATTTGCTCCGGGCGCACAAATTTCGAATCTAACCTTCGAAATTGCAGTAAACGGATCGGCTGGATATTACGCGAATGAGCCGCAAATTACTCTCATGGATACTCAAACTCCTATTCTAGATTGGAGAGGTTATGGAGACTTGGGTCAGCAGAATGAGATGGAAAATAATCCTCCGAGCGTTCTTGACGGTACTCTAAGCACTCATCTCAAACCCAACTCAATTTCTGATGCCTCATGGGAATTACCGGCCGGAGTAACACTCACTGACATGGTAATTGAGGCGTTAAGGCCAGCCGACCCAATGGTATCCTACTCTTCAGTCAACATAGATATCCATGCATCAACGGTAAATCCCCACGATGGCCGATTGTACATATTACTCGACGATGACCTACTCCATCTAGACGCCCGTTCTCAAAAGCCAATTGTAGATATTGAAACAGGAATCATGGGAAGGTCATTAGCGATAGACAATGATGCTGGAACTTTACTAATTGGAACAGAAGAAGGTTCAGTCCTTTCACGTAGTTTGTATGATTCCTCTACAATGCCAAATGAAAAGGGCCCTACGGGTTCTCAAAACGCTGGAATCTATGCACTAGCAGTCGATGATTATGGAACAATATGGGGGGCTGGAAATTGTACTATTCACTTCAAGCCGGTTGGCGAAGCAGTTTGGAATGAGTACGATTACTGTCCGACACAAAACATAGAGACACCCTCTGACATTATGATAATCGGCGATAGTGTTTACTTGGCAACAACAAATGCAGGAGTTCACATCCTCAATTACATCACTTCATCTTCCTCAGGTAGTGTTTCTGTATCTGTCGATTCCCAAACAGATTGGAGCACCCAGAACTTCCTTTCCTCAGACCAAATTACCGACCTCGAGGTTGTTGGCAACCATCTCCTAATCGCAACCTCTGATTCAGGCATTAACCGTAGGGACTTGACTGCACAATCTTGGATTGCCACTTGGTCAACAAATAACTGGTTGGCCTCCAATCAAATTCACGGTTTATCTCTTACACCAGGTTGGCTCCATATTCTCGCTGGTACCACGGTTCATGCTTACGACACTAATACGCTAATCTTCCAATCTCAGAATCAACTCTCCCAACTTGGTTTGTATGGAAATGGTGCAATGGCCATAGCATGGCCGGCCCATCCCGTCCGGGGTCCGATTACCTCTACCGCCCTATTCAGTGACGGTTCCGGAACTCTTGGAATGCAAATTGCAGAGAATCCCGCTGGTACTCTGACTCTAGTTAGTGGCCCCTCAATCGATGGAATGAATGTAGTCTCTCGTATCAATGATGGCGAGAGTGGGGAGATTTGGGTTGCAAGCGGTAGAATAATCGATCGATATGATGAGGCAGATCGTGCCTGGAAGATACCAATCGATATTCGTGATTATGTTAGCAACCCCGGCCAAATTGTTGCAATTCAACAAGATGATAACGGAAAGGTTTGGATTGGAACAAGTAATGCTGGAGTTTTGAGGTTAGAAAATACCGATGGAAGTTACATCGGAACCGTGTCTGGATTAAGCTCAAACGAAGTTAGTTCCCTAGCCTTTGACGAGATCAATGGCTACTTGGTAGTTGGACATAGCGAGTCTGGAATATCCATAATCGATACTAATCAGATGACATTAGTAGACACAATTACTACTTCCGACGGACTAGATTCCGACTTTGTTAATTCAGTCACGACTAGGTTCGGAATAGCATACATGGCCACCCCAGACAAGGGAGTAATGCGAGTAGAATTATCCACTTCAACAATCATCGGATCCTGGCAATCTCTTGGCGCCGACGATTTGGATGCAACCCCAGTTGCAGTTGATGGCGATATAGTATACATTGGGCTGTACGAGTTTGGGATTCTTGTAGTAGACAGGCTAACTGGTGATATTTCCGACCTCTGGAATCAGGACACAAATACGCTTCCTGATGACGATGTCTTATCCCTAGAAATGGATGATTTCGGAGGTCTATTAGTCGGCACAGAAGGCTCATTCTCTCGATATGATGGTAGCACTTGGACAACATTGACAACCAGTGGTTCATGGTGGAATAGACCCAGTGTATTCTACGACGTAACTAGCGATGGAGATGGACTCTACGCTGGCACAAACAGAGGAGCCTGTAAATGGAACTGGCAATACCAATTCCAAGATTGTGTAAGTTCTGGTGACGGTCTTGAAAGTCGCTTTGTGTACACAATAGAGATGCTGGCCCCAGACAGGGCATATACTGGAGGGAACGAAGGTGCTGGTATCGTAAATATGGACAACTTCTCCGTCATTGAGACTTGGACAGCGGGTGACGATACTCAGCGCGCTCGAACCGTCAAAGTTGACGATATTCTCTACCTTGGTTTCGAAAACACCGGCATAGCTCGTTACGACTTAATCAACAATGAATGGCTGACCACTTGGGATGGCGATCAAGGATACATCGATGATGACGATGTAACCGCCTTAGTGCCGGGTCTGACTTACGGTACCATTTGGGCCGGGGGTGACTTTGGACTCACACTAATTGATGTCATCAATGACGTGGTACTCATTTCTTGGGATAGAGGTTCTAATCCAAATGGTCCTACTTTATCTAATTCAATCCCTGCTGACATAGAGATCTATGGCGATATTTTGCATTACTCAACCCAGCGTTCAACCAGTTGGTGGGGTGGTGGCTCAGATAGCATATACCGCATCAATCTGACAACGAATACCAGCCTGACAACCATAGAGGTAGACGACCGAACTGGGTGGAATGGAGTAATCAATGGAATTGGAATAGTTGACGACCAATTATGGATAGGTATTCGGCCAACGCAGACCTGGAATGATGGAGATGGAACGATTGTTCGTTGGAACATGACAAACGAATCATGGGAAGATGATTTAGCAACCATTGGTAATGTACTGCGAGTAAATGCCAGATTCCTTGGTGAATGTTTTCCGCTCAATACAAGTTCGTGTGAACTATGGGTAGCCTATGGGAATTTCATTCTAAGGAGGTTCAATGCAGACACGATGACTTTACTCGACGAGTGGACGGATGTGGATGGCCCTATTCGTGGAATGGAAGAATTCGAAGGTGAATACCTCTTTGCTAGTATGAACGGTATCCTTCGATGGGACCCTGTAAACGAGACTTGGCTGGATTCATGGACTCCAGGAGATGGCTTACCATCGAGCACGGAAGAAGAATTCTACTCGATGGAGGTCGTCGGTAACGACCTATGGCTTGGAAATATGGAATCAAGCGGATGGAACTCAAATGCACAGGTATTGAGAAAGGATGGAACCACTGGCAATTGGTCTTCATGGGATTTAGGGACTGGAGATATCCCAGGTGGATATGCAGCAGACATCAAAGTTTGCGACGACATTGTCCACGTTGCTATTGGAGCTCGATTTTGGTGGGGCAATCAAGGCGGCGTCGCCCGGTACGACCTTGTAGACCACGATTCAGATTCAATAACTAACGAATGGATTAGTGCGATGACATCTGGTAACTCAGGGCTGTCAAATAATGATCCGAGAGCTGTGACTTGTGACGAAGCTAATGATATCCTCTACATTGCATATGACACAGAGGGAGTCGGTTTTGATCGCTACAACTACAATACCGAAACATATCTTCCAACACTCACTTCTGCCGATGGAATAAGCGAGGACAGAATTTTCCCTGGTGGATTATTACACGACAATAACGTCCTCTTTGCTGCACATCAGTACGATAACCAAGGCGGAATCTCTCGATTGATAACTTCAGGAACAGCAACTGCAAACGGGCAGGTCTTAGACCCTGGGATGGATGGTTGTTCGATAGATAGAGCACCATCATCCACCGGACAAGTGATTTACGCTGTAGGAAGGTCAGGTCAAACAACGGGCCTGAACAGAGTCGATAGATTGGATAGCTCAGGATTAATTGCAAGTGGTTATGACGAATTAGCTGGACTAACCAGTGGCCGTGTTCTAGAAATTGTCTCTAACGATACTCATGTTTGGATTACCTCAGCGTTGGACTCTAGCTCATTCTACGGCTCCTCTATCCTTCAGGGAGAACTCCTCTCAAATGGCTCTGTAAGATGGGAATATGGTTACAATTTCCAACAAGACGTTGTCAATGAAATGACCTTGGATGGAGAGACTCTGTGGGTAAGTACAGCCGGCCGAGGTCTCAAGGCAATTGACTTGAAGCAACGTCGCATATTATCCACTCCACCGGCTCTTCACGCACAGATGGATGGAATGATAATCGAAAACAACACAATGTATGTTGGACTAATGGGTAATGAAGGCTCAGCGGCTGGTTTCCAAACATTCGATACCGGAAATCGGCAATGGGGCTATGGAAGCCTAATCGCTGGACTACCAAGTAATCTCGTCCGTGATTTCATGGTTTATGGAGACCATATCATGATAGCAACTCATGGTGGAATTGGAATGTACAATACCACTCGTGATGATTGGGATAATCCGATTACTACCATGGATGGATTACCTTCACCAATAATCACTCACTTACATTCAATCAATACTACGATTCAGGGCGGCGGAAAGGTTCTGGCTGGTGGTGCCGCAGGTGTTACAGTCCTGCACGGATCTAATCTCACAGTCCTCAATACCTTAGGATTCAATGATGGCCTGATGGGTAATACCGTAAGTGGGATTACGGAAGCAGGGCCTATTTCACGAGTCGTACAGAATCCTGATGGAACTAACTCCACTCTTTACCACGACGCGGCGATATTCATTTCTCACAATGGACAGGGGCCAACAAGACCTGGAGTAGCAGCATGGGACTTGACCACTGACATGGCAAACGGCAGCTACAATATTGATATGATTCCGAGTAACGATGTTCGGGCGATTGTCGCTGATGACTGGGGGGTACACGTTGCAACTGATGTTGCTCCTCTGGTTCACTGGAATGGTAGCTTGATGCAAATGGAGACAGGAGTCAGCACCAGCTCTTTACTATCTTGGCCCCCATACCAAATGCATAGCGATGGCCAATATCTCGTAGTTATGAGTCCGAGAGGGCTAGATGTTGTGGATGTAGATGGAAGTCATGACGTAATTAGTAACCGGGTGATCACGGGTCTACAAGGAGGACACATTGATTTCAGTGGATTCTATGCTGTAGGAAATGATGGCCTACATGTCTACAAACCAGTAATTAGTCTTCAAGAGACGGCAAGAGAAAATCAACGCCGTGCAGACCCGTTAACCTTGTTGTATGGCGGGCGATCATGGGATATCACCAATACTACTCACCCAGGAATGGCAACAGTACTAGTCACTCCTGATAATCCAATTGAAATTCCTGAAACCTCCAACTCTGCCGCACCAGGAAAGCTTCCAATGCACGTCGAAACTATGACCATGCTCGCACCCCAAAGAGGAGCATGGGTTTGGGCCCGCTCAACCTCGTTGAATTATACTGGAAGTTGGGATTTAGCCGCTAGTAATGGAGGGATACAACAGGCCTTCCAATCAGCAATCTCCGCAGTAGGACCTGGAACTTCATCTGCGATTTTACATATCCAATTACAGTCTCCTCAAGATGGAGCAATGCAGGTTCGTCTAACCTACGATTGGGAACGAATTGAGGTTCCAACAGTAATTACCAATTTGGTCGATAGACCAAACGATGGCGGAGGTGTAATAGAAGCCTCTTGGTTACCTGCAGAAGATGCTGCATGGCACGCTTACAGATTGTATGTGTGGGATTCAACGGCTGACCCACTATGGGAACCAACTAAAGAAGATCTAGACTCATTGTCTACATACATTAGATCTGACTTATGGTCCCGCACAAATGCGACCGTAACAAGAGCAGATAATGCAGGTGTAGCCGAACAATTGCGAGATGATCGACAATACCGCGCAGCAGTCGTAATCGAGTATGCGGATGGGTCTCTGGGCGTTCCAATGACATATCCTCAAAATATTACTCCAACAGATGAGGTTCCAGACGCTCCTGCTTGGATGACTGCAAATCCAGTTTCGGGTGGGGCAGCTGGTACCATTTTCCTAGAATGGGCTGCCTGTACTGAACTTGACCAAGATAGGGTGAGGATTTGGGCGGTACAACAGGAGATTACTAGTGTATTTGGACTTTCAGAACCATTCGAATTCCATTGGAGTACTGGAAACACAACCGCCTTACAGTTGGAAGGTGGAGTTCCATATTGGTTTGCTGCAGTTTGTGTTGATGAAGCAGGACAATCATCAATCAATAATGCTACAATAATCGGCCCTGTGGTTACCGCAGGCGGTCTAGATGATGGAATTCCACCTGCATCGATTACTGGAACAACAGCCTTCGACGTGCCGAATGATGAAGGTGGAAGAATCAATGTCACTTGGAATGCAAATACCGAGGAAGACTGTACCTACTACGCAGTATATGCTCTACCAGCCTCTGGATGGCAACCGCCTTCAACAGTAGAAGGTTGGCCAGTTGCAGGATATACAGATAGTTGTGAAACAACTTCAATCATCATCGATTCACTTGGAACAAGTGGCCTAATCGATGGAACAGTCTACTGGATTGGAGTCGTTGCCTTCGATGATTGGGGTAATGGTGATGTCGACAATGTACTAGTCGTGGACGCCACTCCTGAGGCCGATTTCGATGGTGAAGCAATACCTCCAGATCGCGTGACTGGTCTAGACGCATGGGATTATCCAGAGGATGACGGTTCAGCCATTGATATTCGATGGAATCGTTCATCCGCTGATGACTTCTCATTCTACACAGTTTGGGTTTCCGAGTACCCACTAAATGATGTAACTGAGATTTGGGAATCTTGCAGCGAAAACCCATCAGAATGTGGTTTAGTAGTCATTAACCAGCGTCAGTTTGGTGCTAACTTCCAATTAGAATATACTGCAGAAAGTGCCCTTTATGGTAGCTCTCTAGATTCTTTGCAAGTAGGACCAATCCAATCGATGATTCCTCTGTATGTCACTGTCACTATTCATGACGTCACTGGAAATGTGCATCTAAGTGGCCTTTCGCAACACATGGTCTTAGTCACTCCAATGGATAATCGCGGGGACGTATCTCCTCCCGACCGTCTTCAACCCCCCGTCCTCAGTGATAGGCCAAATGATGCCGGAAATGCAATGTTCGTGGAATTCCCATCGAGTGATGCCTCCGACATCGCCGAATACTGGATTTACGCAGTAATCGATACTCCCGTTCTATTGCAGAGAATCGATGACCTACAACCCACTTTGATAGTTGACAGAGAACAGGATCTACCAGTCCTGTTAACTGAGTTTTCAGCCTATGGAGATGACATTGCTACACCATTGGTGCCGAACCGCCGAATCTATGTTGCAGTGGTCGCAGTTGATTCTTCAGGTAATGCTTGGACGGACAATCTTGCTAACACTTGGATAGAACTCGCCGACGAACTCTCCGCAGACCCTTGTCCAGAGTGTCCAGATGTTAGTGGCATAAGGGCCAGTTGGAATGCTGCAGGGTCTCTAATTGAGGTAAGTTGGGACAATGCCGACGACCCAATGTATGCAAGTTACTATGCCTTTGTCAGCCTTGATTCGTTCGACGATACAAGAAACGCTTCTTTGGTTAAGTCTGGTATTAGGGATACGATTTTGATTCTCAATGAATTCAATGGTGAGATGATAGATCGTGAAGATACCTATTGGATTGAGATTGTAACCTACAATGGAGAAGTTCACACATTCTATGCAGACCCAGTCGAAGTTCCACCTTGGGAAGAATCTAGCTTTGGTACTACGCAACCAGGAGATGATGCAGCAGGTGAGTCTTGGGTCGATAGGATACTAGCGGGTGATATGAATATGGTAATCATTGCACTCTCGGTAGTAATGTTGCTAATTGGGGCAATGATGTTCATCAGACCAAGAGGAGATTCAGCTCCGGAGCCCTGGGAAATGGGCGCTCTGGAAGTCGAGTTGGAAGAGCAAATGGAGCGGGAGGCTGCTGGCCTTACCGATGACGAAGACTTTGGTGCAGATGATTTGGAAATTGATGGTGGTCTTGTCGCCAACGCTAGGCGCAAGGATGGCGATTCTTCAGATGAAAGCAAGAGTGATTACACCGAGACTATGGCCAGTGCAGGAGCTCCATTGGAAGAGGACCTAGAGCCAACGCCATCCGCAGATAGCGGTGTTATGGACGAATTACTAGGAGATGAGGATGAAGACTTAGATCTTGGCGACCTTGATGACATGGCAGACGATCTAAACTTCGATGAATTGGATGAAGAAGAATCAGAAGATGACGATATTGACACATCGTTCTTAGACGAAATGCTCTGATTGTACCAGCATCGGGTTGAAGCCCTATTCATCTATCGAGACCTATGGATGGTGATCCGCGTTCCGAGGTA
>DAMG01000007.1:598-1232 GCA_002497025.1 Euryarchaeota archaeon UBA126 | reverse complement strand
ACCATCGCTTGGGACGGAGATTCCCAACTATTAGCAGCGGACTTGCATATTACCCGTCTTTTTCGACACGCTGAGAGATTAGGATTCAATCTTCCAAGCAACCTAACGGAACTTATCTTCGAAGCGCTCAGTAATGCAGAGATTCCTGGCGAATCAGTTGTTGGTGAAAATCAGGCGCCATTTTTGATTAAGCTCGGAGTCAATCCAAATGGCGAAGTCAATTTGATTCCTAGAGTAAACGGAAAATGGCCCAATCCAATGAGAGCAATTAGCCTTTCAGCACCTCGATGGGACGGTTCAGTAAGAGGAACTAAACACGGCGATTGGCAACCATATTTTGATGCTCGAGAGGTAGCAAAAGAGCATGGAGCGGATATATCTCTTCTATTCGATGGAGATATTCTAATTGATGGAGATAGGTGTATGCCTATTTTGCTGGATAACGATGGTGTTGCGTACTATCCAAAGCCTTCGGAAGGTGCACTAGACTCTGTCACTCTAGAACAAATCAGAGAAGGTATCGAGAGTGATGGAGTGCCTATTAGGGAAGCAAGACTGACTCTCCCAATGTTGCTACGGGCTTCTGAGATGATAGTCTTAGGAAGTGGCCTAGGAGTTCAGGCATTAGGTGAAA
>DAMG01000007.1:0-300 GCA_002497025.1 Euryarchaeota archaeon UBA126 | reverse complement strand
AGGAGTTCAGGCATTAGGTGAAATCGATGGAAGGCAAATCGGTCAACCAAATGGTAGATTGTATCAAGCGGCCTACAACGCCTGGATGATTCGATTACAGACCGCATGGATGAGACTGGAAGATTTGGAGGGCTGAAATGCGAGTAATTGAACGAACGGAGGATAACTCGTATGAATATCCACTAATTTCCATGTTGCAGGCTAGATCCCGTGAAGGAGACGAATTGCTTCTTCATTCAGGTGGACCTGTAACTGACCTGTCACAAAGGTCCATGCTTCCAGCCTTAGATAGCATTCGCT
>DAMG01000002.1 GCA_002497025.1 Euryarchaeota archaeon UBA126 | reverse complement strand
CCCGTACGCAGATGTATCTTCATCAAAATATCCATGAGGAGTTTGAGACATCCATAATACATCGATGTCTGTAAATGGATTATCGTCCCAATCCACGTCTATAATCGCTGTACCGCCTGTGTCTAACGACTCGGGCCAATCGACCGTCATTATTCGCCAATCGCCGGATTCTGCACGCCAACTCCATCTTTGTGCTCCTGAAATCCATGATTCAGAATACAAGGTCTGATTCGATACATTTCCATCCAATGGGCGAGCTGTTATGTCGATAGGTGCAGTATAAGGTACGTTGGTGATTATAGGCAGGGTCTGCCCATTGATTACAAGGCCGTGCTGATGGAGCCCCGATTCAGCATCTATTGGCACGTTTACAGTAAAATTGTAGGAAATAGTCGAGTTCGGAGGGATGCTGCTTGGGGGCATTTCTCCTGACGAATGTAAAGTGCTTATCCAACTATCAGAAACTGGTCCAAATGCTGTCCAATCCCATTCTATACTTACATTTTCAAGCCCAGAAGGAGATGCGTCTCTTCTTGACACCCCTAGGAACATCCCATCCCCCATGTCGTCGAAAGGCAATCCCACTCGGAACTCTGCTTGAGGGCCATGATGATACCATGTACCATAGGCATCGAATTCAGAGGATTCTGTCCAATCGACTTCATCAACCATTGAATCATTATCTTCATCACCAACCCAAATTCCATCCCCATCATCGTCATTCCATCGATATAGTGTGAGTTCAATACGTTCGTTTGATGAACGATCTAAATCACCGTCAAAAGCAGCGTATTCAATAACTGCTCTTCCCCTTACAAGATTGGTTTGAGGATGTAATTGGTAGGTCGTATTGTTCACATGAATCGGAATTAACAAATCAGGCCTATCACCTTGGTAACCATCCCAAGTATTGTTTTCTCCGCCACTACTTCCGTCCCCAATGCTGAGCCATTGTCCTACTTGGTGAGACAATGCTTGGTGTTTCTTTGGATAAGCTGTAAACAGAATAGGGGATTCACCATGATTTGTCATTTCGATTGAGACAGTTTGGGATTCTCCTGGATAAATCAAATTGATGTTTGCATCTCTGTGCTGTCCTTGGAAAGTGCCGGTCATCCATTGACTTGGTGTAAAAGAAAAGGTACCATTCTCTCCATCCAGAGTAGCGGTAGCCCTACTTGCATTGAACCACCCTCCACCTTGGACAAATGGATCGTACCCCCTATCATCCGCAGTAGCTAATACAAAGTCTCTGAACTCTTGAGATTTCGGCAAATCTCCATGATTAACAATCCAAGCCTGTTCAACCACTGCAAGTAATCCCGCAGTAATGGGCGTTGCCAAACTTGTACCCCCCCAAGTAGTGGTTGCAGAGTTCCCATTATTACGAGTGTTAAGGGGTAAATCCCCAGTTGCAGACCAACCGACTGCTACAATGTCAGGATCCATTCTACCAACAATATTCGGACCACGATTATTCCATGGAGCACTTTGCCCCCATAGCATATTTGACCGACTTGAAAATGCTCCGACAGAGAAAATTCCTTGCGCCGCTCCTGGTACTTTCACGGTACCATAACCGTGCCCACCATTTCCAATCGCAACTGCATAATGAGTCTGGTTGTTGTAGACTCGAGTTAGCCAATCAAGGTAAAGGGAATATGAATCAGCGCCCGAGTCATCTATACTAGAATAACCAAAAGAAAACGAACCTATGTGGGGTTGATCATCCCAAGTAGAAGGATCTCCATCATTACCTTCTGCTATCCACCTCCAACCATCTAGTGAGTGGCCTCCGGAGTAGTGGTTGCCTATACTTGCAATTGTGGCATTAGGAGCCATTCCTAGAACAGCGCCATTGTTGACTTGTGCTTGTGCTGCCACGGCTGAAGCACATAGTGTACCATGATTGCCAGAATCAAGCATAAACAGAGTAAGATTACCGGCACCAGCAATACGATCAGAATAACCGTGCCTTGCTGCGTAAACCTCGCCATAAGGAACGCCATTTATTCCGTCAGATATCCAATATAACAAACCCGCAGATACATCTCTTATACCGTCTCCATCCTCATCCAGTCCTGCGGTTTCGTTTCCTTTGTACATCCATTCGTCGTCGCTAAAATTACCATTACGATTAATGTCAGGAATCACAATATCATACGTTCCGTTAGTGACAGAATCGATTACCAAAATTGGTACATCTCCTCCCATTTGACTCCTTAGAGTTGAGTCGGGGTGCTCTCCAAGGTGATATACTCCTGAAGTCGAGTTTGGAATACCCGTTATGATGTGTCCGGAGTTATCCAATACACCATTAGAATCATTGTCGTAATCGAGGATTGATGTATCTGCATACCAGGTGTTTCGTTCTGGATATGCTTCGCCGTTAACTAGCCAGTAATACATCGAATTATGATCGAACATCATTGGCCAACCATCGTGTTGGTTCCCATCTTGGATTCTAGCTTGAGTACCATCCAAATCGGGATGAGCGAAGTCTATTCCAGTATCCGCTACGGCTACGATTATACCTTCACCAGAATATCCTCTCTCCCAAGCATCTGTCGCCCCATGTATTTCTCCAGACCTTACTGAATTAGGCTGGTTTCCCTCATCCCCCAATGGCGTTGTATCGTAAGGTTCGGGTGAATTTTCAGCGTCCAGTATACCAATTATCCCCGCCACCCCTGATAATTTGTGAAACATATTCGAATCCAACCAAAATGTACGATGGTCGATTACGTCATCTGTCGAATCAGTCACAACTAATTGTTGCCCATCGAATGCTGCTGTTTGAGTTTCAATTTGGCCGTGTTTATGTTGCCAAGCATTGAGTTCCCTTAACGAATGACTGATTACAGTCACTCGAATTTCCTCCTGACCGGAATAAACACGTTGCCATAGGCTGGGCTCTATCCAAGGATTTGGATTGACTAAAATATTCTTAGAATCTTGACTGATTTCGCCAGTTTCTGGGTTTTCTCCTGAAGAACCCATATTTTGTGGGTTCTGACCACCGACTATGCCAAATGACATCATAGATGTCAACATCAACATAACCAAGGACACCGCAAGGCGCTGACGCATGTTGCCTTTGGCGGCACGAACTCTATTGTAGTCTGCGGCTTCACGGCCCGTCAAGTCCAAAGCGACCACACTAGACCGCGGGGTTACAGTCCCGTAGTGTAGCGGTCCATCATCTCAGGTTTTGGTCCTGGGGACCCTGGTTCAAATCCGGGCGGGACTACCAATAACTAAACCCGCTTATTCCTCTATTTTTTCGGGCATTCGAGCCAAATCTCGGGTGATGTTTTTCTGATGAGATTCCAATGTCCCTCCACCAATTTCTAGCAGCTTTGCATCCCTCCAAAGCCTCTCAACAGTGTATTCACCAACATAGCCATAGCCACCCATAACCTGAATTGCACGGTCGGCGATATTCTTTGCAGCGGTTGTTCCAAATAACTTGACTCCATCAGTGTCTAATCTGTTACCAGACTTTGAGAGATCTGTATTCCTAGCAGTATCGTATATGTAAGAACGCATTGCACGATATTCCGCCCAAGATTCACCGATATGTCGTTGTATTTGTCCAAAATCTCTGATTTCCTGGCCGAATGCTTCTCTCTCACTGGCGTATTGATTCATTGCCGCTAGAGATCTTCGGGCAATCCCTAGACCCATTGCTGCAAGACCTATTCTTTCCAACTCTAGATTACGCATCATATGAATCATCGATTCTCCAGGTGAGCCTACAATATTTTCAGCAGGAACAACACAATCGTCGAAAACCAACTCTGCAGTATTTGAGGCCCTCATACCTGATTTATCGTAGATTTTCTGGCCCACGCTGAATCCGGGCATACCCTTCTCCACTAGGAATGTAGTCACTTCAGCTCGGCCCTTGGCATCTGTTCCGGTTCGTGCATACAACCAACAAATATCAGCAGGAGTCCCTTCTTCATCGACTGAGCCATTAGTAATCCACATTTTCCGTCCATTAATGACCCAGTCTCCATCTGTATTCTGCTCCGCAGTCGTCTGCATTCCTAGAACATCTGTTCCGTATCCTGGCTCGCTCATTGCCATGCAGCCAATCCATTCACCGCTACACACCTTTGGCAAAATCCTAGCCTTTTGTTCCTCTGTGCCATTGAAGGCAAGATTATTCACCATCAATTGTGAATGCGCCAGATATGCCAGACAGAAGGCAGGGTCTGAGTAACTTAGTTCCTCATTGATGATGGCAACGGCGGTGGCATCCATCCCAGAACCGCCATACTCTGCAGGGACGGAAATCCCTAGCAAACCATATTCGCCTAATTTACGGAATAAATTGAGATTGAATTTTTCCTCTCTATCGTATTCCAAAGCTTGAGGTTCAACCTCTTCGCGAACAAAATCTCGAACCATCTCTCGCAGCATTCTATGCTCCTCAGTAGGGTTCGCCAGATCTACAGTCTCCCACTCGGCCATACCACTGCGAGCAAGGCCTGTGGTATGAGTGTTAGCGATATACGAAGCGACACCGTAGGTGTCGTTATGGAGTGACTCGGCGGCTATCACGTGGGAATGGTATGACTTCACGGATGTGATCAGCACCGCTCAGCCATGCGCAGACGCGGTCAACTCCAAGTCCGAAACCACCGTGTGGAACTCCTCCATAACGACGGATGTCGATGTAGAACTCGTATGCCTCTCTGTCATTGCCTTCCTCGTCTATTCTATCGAGAATCTCGGGCTCTGACCAAGTTCGCTCTCCGCCACCAATAATTTCGCCGTATCCTTCTGGCGCCAGCAAATCATGACATAGAACATATTTCGGATCTTCGGGGTCTGGTCGATGATAGAATGGTTTAGCCACTCTGGGATAGTGAGTTAGGAAGTGAGGGATTTCGAAATCTTCAGTCAACACCTTTTCCTTAGAGTAATCTAAATCCTGACCCCACTCAATATCTACCCCCATACCCTGCAGAGTCTCAACAGCCTCGTCATAACGCATCCTTGGGTATGGATTATCTGCATATCTAGCAACTAAGTCCAAGTCTCGGCCCATGTTTTCCAAATCATCTGAATGTTTTTCCAATAAAGTACTGGCAATATTACGAACTACACCTTCACCATGAACCATGACATCGTCGTTTGAACCCCAGGCAATTTCCATTTCGGCATGCCAGAATTCTGTAAGGTGACGACGTGTTCGCGACTTCTCTGCACGGAAGGATGGAGCCATTGTATACAAGCGCTCTAAGGCAGGCATTGCAGCCTCGGCATATAGTTGCCAAGATTGTGTCAGGTAGGCCTTTCTACCAAAGTATGGCACTTCGAATAGTGTGCTTCCACCCTCAACCGCGCCTGCGACAAAATTGGGAGCTTGATATTCTGTGAAGTCTCTGTCCCGAAAGTAAGAATGAATAGCACCGAAAACCGTAGAGCGCATTTTCAGCATCGTGGTCATTCGACTGGTTCTAAGGTATAGATGTCGATTGTCGAGTAAGAATTCGGTTTCTCCCCCGTCCGCTTGTTCCATAGCAGACTCGGTGATTGGAAATGGGGTGTCTGGATTGACCGGACCTACTATCTCCACACTGGCAACCTGAATCTCGTGTCCATGCTCTCTGTCGGTGGGTTCAACAGTCCCGTGTAGTATCAGGCTGGACTCGATAAGTGCATCCTTTACCGACTCAAAGGTTTCATCACCCACAATATCTCTTTTGACGACACATTGAACCGTCCCAGTAGAGTCTCTTAGGACAACGAATCGGATCTTGTTTGAACCTCTGGAACGGTGAACCCATCCCTTCAATTCAACCTTCGAGCCGTCATGTTTTCCGGCTCGAACATCACCTATCCAGGTCTCTTTGGTCATACTAACCCCGCCCCTTGGGCGGGGCATCCACATATCAAACGAAGCCTCCAAGCAGATTAGATTTGGCGGGTCTGACGGGGTTCGAACCCGCGACCGCCCGGTTAAGAGCCGGGTGCTCTACCTGACTAAGCTACAGACCCAGCCAGCCGACTTGGCCCCCCTCTTTAATCGGAACGGTCTAGCTGGATATCAGGCTAATCTGCCGCCTTGCTTAACTAGAGTGGCAACTCCACCACTAGCAGCCATTACAACCACATCACAAATGCCTACAAATAAGCCAACTTCAACTACTCCTGCGATTTCCAATAAAGAGGATTCTAATTCACTTGGATTAGTAATCGTAGAACCAAAAGAACAGTCCAGAATGTAACCTCCATTATCGCTAATGAATGGTTCATCGCCACCTCTTCTATGCACGGTACCTGGACATATTTGCGCGACTCTATCTGCTGTTCTCTCCCATTCAAATGGTAATACTTCGATAGGTAGGTCAAATGTACCTAGGATTTCTACCTGTTTCCTATCATCAGCAACCACAATCATTCCATTACTAGACTGGGCGACAATCTTTTCCCGAGTTAATGCCCCACCGCCACCTTTGATTAGATTATAATCAGAATCAAACTCATCTGCTCCGTCGATCACCAAATCCAATACTCCAGCATCGGCTAAAGGAACTAGTGGGATGTTCAGACTTTCGGCAAGTTCTCTAGTTGCCTCACTTGTTGGAACTCCGACGATGGACAATCCTTCTTCTTGCATTCTCCGTCCTAACTCTAGCACCGTGTAGCGGACGGTTGAGCCAGTTCCAAGACCAATTTTCATACCGTCCTGAACGAAATCACAAGCTATTATTCCGGCTTGCTGCTTCAGCGCCTCAACGTCGCTCACGAGTGCTGGCAGGCGAAAGACGGTGATGATGCTTACTCTCCAAGGAGGCCAGAATTAAGAGGTAAATTTGTAACAATAGTCCACCGTTGGGTTCATTCGTCGATGCCTTACGGAGAAGATGAGGGAGTAGGAGGGTCGCTGACAGTGCCAGACACTGAGGAAAGTCCCCTCTCCAAGATGCAAGCGGTCCGGTGTAAGCTGGAGGTCCGGGAGGGCCGGCTCTGCAACAGAAACGTCCCGCGCCAGGCGTACGATGATCCCGAAAGGGTGAGGTTTCCTGACCGCGGCTGGAACGAGCAACCCCGCTGGAGCAAGTCCAAGCAGGCCCGTAGTGCATCGATAGGGCCGGGTAGGATGCATAGTTGAATGCGATCAGCCGGAAGGTGAACAGAAAGGGGCTTACTCCCTACACCCTCACTTAATCTCAATTAGTGAAAACTAGGGTTACTCTAGGGTAGCCTCGAGCACACTAGAGGCTTCTAGGGCTCCGCTATCCTCGTAATCGAGCCAAGGCCCCTTGCCTAACAATCTTGAACGTAATTCGTGCCAAGAGACTATGAAACTTGGTAATAGGATGCTCGAGGTCAGTAGTGCCAGAATTAGAAGTGACATCATCAATACAAAGAAATTTTGCAAACCGGGAATTTCTACAAATAATCCAGCGGAAAGTCCTGCACATGTTGTTGCGGTAGTTTCAAAGATTGTTTGACCTGTTCTGGAAACAGATTTGACGATTCCAGCAGGAGTTTCACCTTCGTCTTTGATTCTGTCAATAATGTGTATCGAATCATCAACTCCAATACCAAAGACGAGTGTACCAACCATCGCTGTGAAGAAGTTCACGTTTACCGAACCTTGACGCATCAATAATGGCTGCCATAATACAACAACAGCCACTGCTGCCATTGTGAATATCGCTAATCTAGGCGAGCGGAATAAAATCATCATAGTGATTAGTAGAATGAGCATTGTAGCAATTGTAGTTTCACTCTGTGCCTTTTGGATCCCAGCATTAATATCAATACTTACTGGTAATCCACCAGTCAACTTTGAATTGATAACGCCTTCAATTCCAAAAGCCGAACAAGAAAGCGCATCGATGCAATTTCCATCTCCATCAAGGTGGTCATCAATAGCATCTCTGAGTGGAGTTGCGTCTTGCAAATTGATGTATGGTTGTGTAACGTAGACTAGTGTTTTGGTTTCACAGGGTGTTGAATCTTGACAGACATCTTGGTCTGCATTCATCAGCATGCTGCGAATTTCAGGACTCAATGTATCGAGAGCGATATTCACCATATCCTCTTTACTACTGACCACATATGCCCAACATTCAGGTCGAAGTGGATTTGTTGATTCTTCCCAGCATTCATCGTGTAGCAGTTCCCATAGGCTTCTATCGTAGACCTCAAGGCTGATTCCTGTTATTGGATCGGTGATATTAACATCAACATGAATTGCCTTCAAGATATTGACTAGACTTATGCTAGAAGTTTGTGGGACATTATTGATTTTCTTTTCTTGCATGTTATCGATAGCATCTAGGATTGGTAGATCTCTAATCGGGGCAGTAGAATTAACCGGTCCTCTTGCCTCAGCATCAACAATGAACATATTCGTCTGTCCACCTTGGAAAACGAAACTGTATTCCCTTAATGCATCGTAACTTGGGATATTTGGAGGTACTTCATCTGATGAACCTGTAAGCGGCTTACCCATTTCTTCTTCGAGAATAGCCACGCCACCGGCCGTAGAAATCATCGCAACGAGGAGTACAACGAGAGTAGTTTTTACTGGTATCTCGCCTATTTTCTGCCAAATTTCGGATTCGAAAGCAAGAAGGACTGTACCTCCAAAGAAACCGCCGAAGAAAATAGCATTCCCAATTGTGGTGGTTCCTTCAATATACAGCAAGGAGCCGGCGGTTACAGCCACGAGTGAAGAAATAAGTAGAGTTTGCATAGTAGGCATTTCAAAGCCGATATCAGACTTCCTATACCGGAAGATATGCACCAATGCAGGAACCATTACCATCGATAGGAGGAAGGTAATCGATATACCCAACAATAGTGTCACTCCTACGGTTCTCATAGGATGAATGGGGACAAGAGATTGCCAAGTTAAAACGCTGAAACCGATAATTGTAGTAATAGCTGATAGGAAAATCGCATGGCCAGTAGTTTGTGCCGCTCGAACCGTAGCAGTTAGGCTAATTACAGGATCCCAAGGATCTAATTCATTTGACGTGAATCCGTCTCTTTGCCTCTTCCAAGATTCTTCTAGACGTTCCTCGAGCAACTCCTTACGATTCTCTTCGATTCTATTGGTGAAATGTAGAGCATAATCTACCCCCAATCCGACTAAAATTGGCCCTGCAGAAATTATCATCGGTGTCAATGTAATATCTGCTATAACGGTGGTTCCGAATGTAATTGCTAAACTCATGGCGATTGGTAAACCACAGATTATTATCACCTTTGGATTACGATGTAAAATTAACATTGTAATTGCTACCAATAAACCGGCTAAAGGAAGCATTTTTGTTACTAATTCTGAATAAATAGCGTTCGAAACATCTTGGACTACAGGAGTTAGCCCAGTGACAGTTGTGGCATTACGTACAGGACGGTCTTCGGCAATCGATTCTGCTTGAGATATCATAGCCGGAGTAACGCCTATTGCAGGAGATGTTGAAGGAATATTGGGGTCTTTCTGTCTTGCCTGTTGTAGCCAAAGTGAATGTATTTCAGTACTTACTGAAGAAGACATTACATTTCCTTCGTAAACACGATTGCAAATCTCACAATCGTCGTCTGAAGCTTGTTCAATTAGCTGCTTGGTGTACTGGATAAAGGCTTGATGATCTTGCACCTGCCCCTCTCTCTTATCCTGCCTGGCAGGTATGTCAGTTCCATCCATGTCATACTTTAGGCCAAGAATAATCACTCCCGTATCCCAAATCCCATCTCCGTCATTATTGTAATTTCCATCCCCGTTTTCATCTAGTAAAGGGTGATCCTGGGTATCCATAACAAATGAAGACAACAAACTTTCAGTTTGAGAAACTAAGTTGTCAAGATTATCTTGTCTGTCGGGAATACTATAGCCATAGAACGGATTTAATTGGGCCACTGCGCATCCATCTCGTTGACCTGTGGGTAGGCCGTATTTTTCCACGGCACAATTGAAGCGATAACTGGAAGAATTTGCTTCCTTAATCACCTGTGCAGGAGATAGAATCCATACGACACCATCGAGATCTCCTCGATCGTCCTTATGTTCATCCAGACCTGAACCATAACCTCCATTTCCATAATTTAGGTCATCGCCTTCTAGCCAAGATAACTGTTTTAAAATATCAACATCAGTTATGTTTTCCGTCCCTCTACAATGGTCTTCTCCATCATCTGCTGGACCGGATGAGCACCTTTCGTAGATGGCATTATTTGTCTGCACATACAGAATCATGATATCCGTTGACCATTGGTTCCTAACCTGCTTGAGAAGATCAGTAGAATCGGCATCATCGGGAAGATATATTTCCACATCTTTGTCTATTTGTTGTCCGAAGTCTAATGATTTTTGACCAACTAAAACGGTAGCAATTACAAGTAAGGCAACTATCAAACCAGGGCTACGAAGAATTGCAGAATACCAAAACTCAGTAAGACGCTGGGCTATTGCATGACCTCGTTTGGCACCGGCATTTAGTAAGTAATCTGCATAGTCTACTACATCACCTACTGGGGAAGAATCGACTTTCTGGATAACCTTCCCGCCAGCTTCCCTTACGGGCTGTAATCGCTCAAAGAAGCGCTCCCAAAATATCGCTTCATCATCGCGCTCGTCATCGGGCACGAAGACGTTGCCCCCAGCGAGGCCACATGAAGCAATCGCAAGAGTGTTTGTTATCAGGCTATTTTCGGAACTGTTCGCCGAACGGCTGAAAGTGAATGAGTTTGTCCAAGAGTCGATAATCATGGCTCGTAGGCGCAGGCAACTTGAACCAAAAGGCAAGGATGAAGATGTCCGGATGACGGCTGGGCTAATTACAGCAGGAGTAGTTAGCATAGTAATCGTGGCTTCGATGTTTATTGCCCCGCCCGCTAATGTTGGGCCAGAGGAGGGCTCCCTCGCTCCAGATTTCGTCGCTTCAGCATACAATGGAGGAAACTGGGAAGAAGTTCGACTGAGCCAGTTGTACGATGGTCGCTTAGTGTTGATTACGTTCCTAGATACTGATTGTCCTCACTGCTGGACAGAGGCAGAATATCTTTCAGAGATTTTTGACGGTACATCTGGAGAGGTTATGTTCATCACCATCGCGGTTGAACTCCAGATTTCGGGCCACGAGAGTACCAGAGAGGAAATAGAGGCATTCAGAGATAAAACACAATTTGGAGACAATCAAAATAATGGTGATGGTTGCTATTCAGGAAGAAAAAACTGTGCTGAAAGACCAGGAGCACCGCATTCATGGATGTATGTAGATGACCTAAGTTCTTCTATTGCTGGTGAATGGGAACTTCCCGGGACACCTTTCAATGTGATTCTAGACGGGGAAGGCACCGTTGTTTGGAATCAGGCTCAGACCGAAAATCATCCTCCAGGAGAAGATATGGGAGAGGCGTTATTGCGCCTGCTACAAGTGGGTGAGTAAATGGCTAACCCACTAGCAGACCCTGTACTTTTGTTTTTCATCGCGGGATTATTTGCCTCAGGTTATCTTCTAGCGAATGGAAGAGGAAAAAAAGGTCTTGAAGGAACAAATAGGATGCTAGATGGTAGCCTCGCGTTTGCCACAACTGGGCTACTTGGTTCCGCATGGACTTGGGTAATCTACAATGATCTAGTCAGAAATCCTCTTGGAGGAGAATTTTGCGCCACTGAAGGGTTTGTTCAGTGTGGATCGGTAATCGGCGACCCTCGATACAACAACTTCTTTGGCATATCATGGGGGATGCTTGGTTTTACAGCATTTGCAACTCTGTTTTTCCTAATTTTGTGCATACGGATGGACCCACTAGCTAAATGGTCTGAAAAATATACCAATTATGCATGGTGGCTAGGTCTCGCAGGAGTACCATTTCTATTCATTTTAGTCGGTATTGAGGTCTTTGTGGTTCAACACATTTGTCCATTCTGTACAATAGCACACATAGCACTAGTTGGATACCTGGTTTCAGTCTGGATGCTTAGGGAACGAAGAGAAATTAGTGCTTGGTATTGAAGAATTATCAATGATTAATGTCTTGACAATTCGGCGAATGGCTCAAAGTAGATGCCTAGGTGGAGCAACCATGGAACTAGTCACTGGAGGTGCCGGATTCATCGGCTCACACCTAGTCGATACATTGGTCGATGAAGGAAAAAGAGTACGTGTATTAGATAATTTTTCCAGTGGTAGAGAAGATTTTCTATCTCACCATCAAGATTCAGGAATGGTCGAAATTTTCAAAGGAGATTTACTCGATATTGATGCAGTGAAGTCTGCTATGGAGGGAATCAAAACGGTACACCATTTGGCTGCAAACCCCGACATTCGATTAGGAACAGAAGTTACCGATACCGACCTACGTCAAGGTACACTTGCAACCTACAATGTACTGGAAGCAATGAGAAATTCCGATGTTAGACGCATTTCTTTCTCCTCTTCAAGTGCGATCTACGGAGAAGCTAGTGTAATGCCAACACCCGAAACATATGGGCCTGTAAAACCAATTTCCCTTTATGGCGCAAGTAAATTAGCCAGTGAGGCACTAATTACCGCTTGGTGTGGAACATTTGGCGCAAAGTCTTGGATTCATCGCTTTGCCAATATTGTTGGACCAAGAGGGACACATGGTGTAATTTACGATTTTATTCACAAGTTGAAAAAAGATCCCAGTCGATTGGAAGTTTTAGGTAATGGATTACAAGAGAAATCGTATATGTCGGCCGAGGATTGTGTTAGAGCAATGGTGCATCTTGTAGACGAAACTGATGATACCATTAACCTCTACAATCTAGGGACAGGCGACACTTGCTCAGTTCGAAGAATTGCTGAAATTGTTGTCGAAGAGTCTGGTTTAGAAGGCGTTTCAATAGAATACACAGGTGGAGACCGAGGTTGGGCTGGAGATGTCCCTAAGACCAGTTTGGATGTGGAATATTTATTCTCAACTGGATTTGAACCAACTATGCAATCAGAGGCCGCAATCAGACACACTGCTAGGGCTCTGATTGACGAAATCGGCCTATGAATGCGCCTCGGCTTCATAACAGAGAGTCGTCGCCGATGATTCAATGAGTAAGCGCTGGTATCAAGAGAATCGGCGCGACCCTTGGCGTCGACAAGCCAAGTCCAAGGGATATCGTGCTCGTTCTGCCTACAAACTTAAGCAAATTCAAGACAAGTTTCAACTGATTAGAGAATCCGATGTTATACTCGATGTTGGATGCCATCCTGGTGGATGGACACAGGTTTCTGTAGAGGAAACCGGTCCAGAAGGAGTGGTGATTGGTGTAGATTTGAAATCTACTTCTCCTGTTGAAGGCGCGAGCATAATTCAAGGTGATATTTCTAAGCAAGAGACTATTGATAGAATTGAAGAATTATTAGACGGAAGGGAACTGAATGTTGTCTTATCAGATATCTCCCCTAAATTGACTGGTCGATATGATACCGACCAGGCCATTTCTCTGGAGCTATCGACCATGACTCTTGACGTAGCTATGGGAATGTTAGCCCCTGGAGGTGCGTTTGTCACCAAAATATTCCAAGGAGTTGGGATTGAAGGTTTGATTTCGGCTGCAAAAGATCGATTCACTAACGTCCAACGATTTGCCCCCATGGCTAGTCGTAATGCCTCCTCTGAAACCTATCTGGTCTGCCGTAATCGTTTACCTAAACCACGTAAGAGGGCGCTAGGAAAGAGCGCATATTCACAGGTTCAAAAACACCTTACAGAAGTTGGTGTCAACGTTGAGAATGGTGAAGAACAACAAAAAATTGTTAGTGGTTTTCGTAGACTTAGTAAGAAAGAAGAAGAATGATTCATTTCGAGTGGCTGGAGAATCACTCGGAATCTCTGTCGTATGGGACAATATTTTGCCATTCAGAAGCATCAGAACGTGCAACGATTGCCTCGACCCAATCTATATCTGAACAGTTGAATACCTCATGAGGGAGACCTGGTTCAATATAGAACATATCTCCTGCACTATGTACTACCGATTTCTTGCAACCTGGTCCGAATTCGTGTCTTACAGATCCTTTGAGGAGGAATATCATAACATCGAAGTCAACATGAATGTGGGCTTTTGCTATACCACCTGGTGGAATGAATGCCTTATTCATCGATAAACCGGTAGATGGAGTATTCTTTCCCGAAAGGCCAGCTCCATATTCGATATTGTTCCAACCTCGGACTCTGTCTACATCACGTAGACCATGAATTCCTCCTGCATCTTCGATATATTTCGAAAGGTCGACTTGTTCTCCAGTCAGTGAAAGTTCGGATTTGTCCATTACTATCTCCGAGATATCCTGAAGGCTTAATGATTTCAACCCATTCCAAGTTAACAATCCGTATACTGAGAGGAAGTATCGACCACCTTGTCGTCGGTCAACGCTAAAAGGGGGGGGTGGCTCGCCCGCCTCGCTGAGGGACTACGTAATGGCAGCCACAACAGAAATCTGCACCTCCTCTGGAGTTCCTTTGGTGGAGGACAAGAGTACTGCATTCCCATGCCCAGAGTGTGGAGAATCCATCGGACGTAGCGAAAGATGTCGTGTTCAGGCAGTTGCCTATGTATGCCCAAATTGCGGTTTTGTGGGTCCCTAATTCCACAGTAGGTGTATGTGCATGGGTCATGTTGTTGTGAAATACAAGGTCACTATTGACCAGCCAGAAGAAGGAAGTCCAGACTACGAGGGCATAGCTAACATTATTTCATCAATGGAAGAAGTGCAAGCATGCGATATCAAACCATTAGCATTTGGCATGATGTTCATTGAAGTCCAAGCTGTTCTTGGGGAAGGAGAAGGTATTGTTGATGGGTTTGAGGACAGAGTCCGTGAAATAGATGATAATGTCGGTCAAATAGAGGCTCTAGAAATGGGCCGTCTCTGATTCATTATGAATCCTATATTAGATTAGTAGTGGTCCAGTGGAGATCGCATAAATTCACGCATTAAGACTGTGGCATATGTCCCTGGTGGCAAGGTGAATCTAAGTCTCAAATTTGCACCATCGGAATGCCACCTGTCTGTCTCATTGGGTCCTTCTTCCCAACGCTTAGAAAAAGAATCCTCTGAAAGTAATGTGGCTTCCTCTACGTTGAAGTCTTGGAATACCACACTCAAAGGGCGTCTGGTTCCGTTAGTAGAGAGGTTTGGAATTTTAGCGACGCGCCAGTCGACATTATCTAATTCCGTACTTTGAAGTGCCTTAGTCTCAATTTCCCCAGGTTTCCCCTCCGCTAAACTTGCATCTCTTCCTGGTAATGGTCCTGTAACCGCAAGCCTGCCGAGCCTACAATTTCTTTTACA
>DAMG01000049.1:15259-19861 GCA_002497025.1 Euryarchaeota archaeon UBA126 | reverse complement strand
ATTATTCTAATTCCACTTTTACAGGCCGACTTATCAGTTCGTAAAATAATCTCATCCGGAGTCCTAATGGCTTCAAGCAGCATATTCTATTCTTATTCAACTAAGTTTCTTGGGATGTCCTCAGGTTACCTTACCTCGATGGCTAGAGATATCCCCTGTAAAACAGGAGTTGGTTGTGAGGTTGGTCAACAGATGAATCTCACGTATTTTCCACTAGAATCTTTGTTATTGGTCTACGGTGGTTTTATCCTAATTTGTTACCTACTAGTTCAGAATGAATTTTCAAATCTAGTAAATCTACGATCAGACATAGTAAATGGCAAAAACAACATTTTCGACGGCGTCATTGCCTCAATTTTTGGTATTTTCATGTTCGTTTTAGTATACGTCCTTTCCACTATGGTATTCGAATTAAGTCCAGGAACACAAATTCCATTCATGTTCCTTGGCGGCGCTCTAGTTGCAGGAATCATATTACTAAATGACAACATCTATCTTTTGTTCAAAGCAGATACCTATCGTAATTTCTCAACAGATTCATTTGGCCTCTTAACAACCATTATGTCGATTGTAATTTTCATCGCAATTACTCTTAATCTGGCATTTATTCCTCTTATCTCTCAAAATATCCCTGAAGTACTTTCAATTCTGACAATGATTGTAGGCCTTTCCTGGTCCTATATTCTATCCAAAGAATTAGCTAGCCCGGAAATTCAAGCAAAGAGAACTGCCGCTCTAGCATTCTTCGTTATGTTCCCATTCCTCAGTTATCTTATCCTTCGTTTAATCTTCCTTCAAGTCGATGGTACTAATCCTGTCATGCTAAATCGATGGGGGTTAGATTTTGATTTCATGGACAAAGTTAACACATTCAAAATCAACCCTTGGCCACTAGAAGCAGAACCAAATTGGGACTCTCGCTGGGTATTCCTAAAGGCTGCAATAATTAATTCAGCAAGAGTCACACTCGTCAGTATTTTCTGTTGTACAATTCTTGGAATAATCATTGGAGTTACTAGACTTTCAAGTAACAAACTAGCTTCCACAGCAGCTACTGTTTATGTCGAAGTATTCAGAAATTTACCACTCGCAGTTCTTTTATTCCTTATCGCAACTCAAATCGGTCTCCAATTCCCGATGTTCATCGATGAAAAGTCACTCTTGTTTGGCTCTGTATACTACAGTAATGAAGGAATTTGGTTTGCAACCTTCTCCTCATATGGCGCATTTTTCTTGGCTTTAATTGGCTTAGCGATACTTAGAATATTTCTTCGTCAAAAAGATAGAATTGCACCTCGTTCAATTAACATCCCGCAGGATTTCGTTGGAACACTTAGTCGCCCCTTCCATAAGTTAGGTTGGAAATACGAGGCATTAGCCGCAGATATTTTCCTAATCTTCACTTTGGTTTTCATCGTCGCTAGAGTTACAATTGGTGATTTAGCCTTCAATTGGCTTCCAAATAATTACTTCGAGATGTTTTTCTCACCAGTAGTTTCAACACCGGAGTCAGGGAATATTCAATCTCTGAGTGGTAATCTCAGAATATTAGCTGGTCCAATTCTTAGTCTTGCTTTAATCATCTACGCGTTCTTAGTGTCTACTAGGATTGAAGACGATGGAATGAATTCAATGGAAATCGACGATTCAGAGGAGGGTCTCAGTAGAAGATTCGGTATTTGGGTTGGAGCTATTGCCCTTGCCCTTGGATTCACTATGGCCGCAGGATGGTACAAAATGGGCGAGGTTCTTTCTTTCCCAGAGTATACCAAGGATTGGAACAATGACGGGGTCATAGATGCACCTGGAAGTTGGGACATAGTAGAGGGTACTGGATTTGAAATCACGCCTTTCTTCTTAGCCATGCTTCTTGGACTAACGCTATTCACTGCGTCAGTTGTTGCGGAGATTGTTCGAGGGAGCATTCAATCACTCCCTCGTGGACAAGTTGAAGCGGCAATTTCTTTGTCACTAAATCCATATCAAAGACTGAGACTTGTCATTCTTCCACAGGCTCTCAGAAGTATGGTCCCATTGATGAATAATCAATTCATGAATGTGTGGAAAAACTCTAGTCTTGCTGTGGTTGTTGCTTACACTGACATATTCTACGTAATTTTGGTAATGATGAATAACGTAGGTCAATTGATTCCTCTATTCCTGTTGCTACTAGTAACTTATCAGGCTGGAAGCCTTACCATCTCTGCCATTATGAATTGGTATAACTCCAGAGTAACGAGTGTGAAAATATGACTGGTGAAGATAATACTAGATTTTCTCCTTTCAAGGAGTTTACTAATTCAGTTTCTGACAGGTTAACAAACTTCTCACTGGTTGAATTTGAAGAATCTGTAGCGGGTAAGTCAGGTGCTAAATTCCTCCAAGACCAAACGGCGAACAAAATAATTAGTTACACTTCAATTATATATGCAGTAATTATTGGATTATTTGGCTCTGAGTCGTTGGATTTAGTGGTTTTAGGTATTGATTTCTACGATCTATTATCCATTGATGGTTTGTTCGCGATGCTTGATTCAACAACATATCTAGTTCTAACTGATGGAAGAACAGTATCTTTCTCAGAGTCTTTACTATACTCAATTATCTCCACAATTGCGCTAATTTTTGCATTGTGGATTACTGTAACCGTTGTGGTAAAACAAACCTTCCGAAAGAGCCTATCAACTGCTCTACTCGGTATATCTACGGCTTGGATTATATTCATCGTAACTAGAGGCCTCAGTCATTTCATCCTAATCGAAGCCGATTGGGTGGTTGTTTGGGCAAATAGAGACCTTGTTATGATGGGTCAATTGATGAAAGAGCAAATGACTCAATCACCTGGTTCAGCAATGTGTATAGATGTCAATGATTGCTATGGGATTAACCAGAATTTCCGATTATGGTGGACAACATACCTAACCTGCGGACTGTTCGGAGCAGCCTACGGAACTTCTAACAAAAATCCTCTAAAATTCGTGGTCGGTTTTGGAATTCTAGTAGGGATAGTTACTCTGATTGCAACCAACCCAACTGAAGTAAGTTACAACACAGACGCGGTTACAACGAAGATTCTAATTTGTGTTGCTATCACTTACGCGACGTTTGCTGCAAGTTTCTACTATTCTTCAAAATCTGAGGAATATATTGTCAATCGACTAAGGTCGTATTTGACAATTTACGCGATCAGCATATTCTTCTTTGCGTTAATCATCATGGATCCTCCAGAATTCGTGAAGAAATTAGCAGAACTTGCTGGTGGAACTTCTGCTCAATCGTTTAGTGATGAAATCATTGCTGGAACAGCAGTTCCAAGCACTATGGATAAGCTGGCCGGAAATGGAATTGAAGCCTCTCAATGGGGTGGTTTGTTCGTGAATCTAATTGTTGCCACAGCTGGATGTGTTCTAGGATTTGGAATTGGAGTAGTACTTGCTTTTGGTAGGCAAAGTGAACTCCCACTATTCAAGGTTCCATCTGTTATGCTAATTGAATTGGTTCGCTCTGGTCCGTTAATCTGCTGGCTTTACTTCGCTGTATTCATGATGCCTGATTTGATGGATCCGTTTTATGATGCTGAAGACATCATTCGAATGCTTCTGATGTTCGGAATATTTGGTGGTTGTTACATTGCAGAGGTTTTGCGTGGAGGACTACAGGCAGTAGATAGTGGTCAGAAAGAAGCGGCTATGGCATTAGGTTTATCTCCAATTCAAACCAAACTGACAGTAGAGTTACCAAACGCAGTTAGAACAACTCTACCTTCTATCGTTAGTGTGTTCATCGGCCTATGGAAGGACACAACCCTACTATTCATTGTCAACATCCTCGACTTCTTCAAACTGGCAAAGGACTTGCCAAATACTGATCTCAGATTCCTAGGAGACTTCCTAGAGCCGCTATATGTTACAGCGATTATATTCTGGGTATTCGCATTCTATCTTTCTAGACTCTCAATGGGAATTGAGAAGAACCTTGGCTTAGTCAAGGAAGGTGGAGGTGAAATGGCATGAGTGATAATTCGGATGATTACATTATTGAGACAGAAGGCGTGAAAGTAAACTTTGGAGATTTTTGGGCATTGAAAGGCGTGGATATCAAGATAAAGAGAGGTGAAATCATCGTTATTCTTGGGCCATCTGGGTCTGGTAAATCAACATACATTCGAACACTAAATCGTCTTCAACCACACAGTGGAGGCACCATAAAAATCGATGGAATCACTGTTGACGAGGATACAACTGTTGCAGATTTGAAGTACGTTAGATCTGAGGTAGGTTTCGTTTTCCAGCAATTCAACCTATTCCCTCACCTGACAATAATGGAGAATATCACACTCGCTCCAATGAAGGTCAAGGGCATGACAAAGCGTCAGGCAGAAGACAAGGCCATGGAATTACTGGAAAGGGTAGGAATTCCCGAGCAGGCCTACAAGTATCCGAGTGGACTATCCGGTGGTCAGCAACAGCGTGTAGCAATTGCTAGAGCTTTAGCAATGGATCCGAAAATCATGCTGTTCGACGAGCCGACAAGCGCTCTTGACCCTGAAATGATTAAGGAAGTTCTGGATGTAATGAAGGATCTTGCTCAAAGAGATATCAC
>DAMG01000049.1:5308-14929 GCA_002497025.1 Euryarchaeota archaeon UBA126 | reverse complement strand
TGTAGTTACACACGAAATGGGATTCGCCAAGGAAGTTGCCGACCGCTGCATACTATTCGACGAAGGTCACCTTATTGAGGAAAATACTCCCCACGAGTTCTTCGACAACCCTACACACGATCGAACCAAGTTATTCCTCAAGCAAATCTTGTGAATTATGCGTCTAGCCAATTGGCGACTCGGTCTAGCATTGTGCTCCTGAATGTAAGTAGTTGTAATTCAGGGCCTTGAATATCGATGGTGATTGTGGAGCCACGAGTGAAGTGGGTTTCATCCCAGCCATCGCTGACAACATATCCACGATGCATATCGCTAGTCATCACTGTTGGCTGTTGTGTCCACTCCCAGTATGATCCGTCTCCCTGTCTTTCATTTCTCGGTAAATCTCTAGCAACAAAGAGGTAATGATTGTCAATTTCAGATAGAGGGAATGTGGTTCCTTCGATATTAACAACATGGCGGTACCAGGCACCCTGGCCAAGGAATGTTGAGAAGAGACAACCTGAGGAGTATTGCTTAGAATCGACATTTTCTCCTCGTTGTATTCTGTATTTAGAAGGTTGATATTGGTGTGTATTGGCTACCAACAAATCATTCAAAGCAGGGTCACAACGGATTTTATTTCCACTTGTAGTCTCAATTTCAGCCTGTAACCTAGGTAGTCGATTTACGATTGCAGTACCTGCAATTGCAGCGCGAATATCAGAGGCGAAGTTTTCTGGGTCACTGCCCATATAGAAGCCATAGGAGCCATCTTCGTCCTCTGACCTTGGATGAGAATTCACTCCCATCACCGGAGTATTGGAATCTACTGAATGGGCAATTGAAGTTAGAGTTCCATCGCCTCCCAATACAACTACCAGATCGCATCCGATGAAATCTGCGCGCCGAACGGTCTCTCTGGCCGAATAATCCACACTAATTCCACGTTCCCCGACAATTTTTTCCAATTCAGTTCGGATTGATTCCAACGCTTGGTCATGAACCTCTTCGAAGTTTTTCTTGTAGACCACGAGGATGTTGTCAATCACCAATATGCCCCCTTCTCGCTTTACGCGCCATAATCACTCCATATAGGGGCGACGCAAGGAGTCTGAGACAATCATAGGGGCTCAATAGAGTCTATTTTAGCCGACCTGCAAACCATAGCCTCATCAGCGATAAGTCACGGGATTTATCTCAATGAGAGCGGTCTTACTGGCAATATTGCTCATGATTTCCTGTTCTTCAGGTTGCTTGGAGGTCCCAATCGAATCTTGCGAAGATACCGATTGCTTCCCCTTCAACAATGATCTTCTAAACGAATTACTTTCCAATCCAGAATCTCTAGATGTATTGTTACTGGCCTCTGAAAATTCTAGGTTGCGAGTTAAATCTTCAACAACTTACCAAACAGAAACTCAACTAGGAGAAATACATTGGAACGTTGCG
Organism: Euryarchaeota archaeon UBA126; assembly: GCA_002497025.1. Taxonomy (GTDB): domain Archaea; phylum Thermoplasmatota; class Poseidoniia; order Poseidoniales; family Thalassarchaeaceae; genus MGIIb-O1. The sequence goes on along the minus strand of DAMG01000049.1, from coordinate 13,498 downwards.
AAAGATGACGAGCAAAATCTACGTTCAATCGCAATGAGATTCAGTCTTGGAACCACTTCTATTGATACTGAAGTCCTCGAAGGTACAGAAACCACCAATATCAGATTAGGTAATGTTTGGTATGAGGGCAGGGATGCAGTTCCTGATTACAAGGACCCATTCTATGATATTGCCCAACAAGCTGTTGAGGATCCAGATGGTTTCTGGCCATCCTTCGGATTTGATACTACATCGATTTCAGGACTCGAATGGACAATAACACACGATCTTGAATCTCTTGAACAGGTGGCTAGCGCTCAAAATGACACACATAGTATAATTCTAGTCTTGAAAGGCGTTCCTCCCGAACTAATTGGTGTTGAATTGTACGGGAACGATGACTCTGCTTTCGTTTTGAGTATCGAGAAAGGGGACGATGTAGAATTGAGCCTAAAACCGGATTTACCTAGAGCGGCGATTGAATTCAATGTTGAGGACCCCGTCCAATTATCGGATGGAACGACAATATGGGCGGGATATGTCCCTCTGGGATTCACCTCCGAGGTTGATGCTACGGAGTTAAGTTTCCAGGTTATTGAATCTGAATCAACAATTGTGGAGTTTAATCTTGCTGATTTGACATCTAACCAAACCGACGTACATGGTGATTGGTGGGATTTTATTTATTGGGATTATTCAGGAGATGGATATTTTTCAGCCTCTGATTACTACGAGATTCGTACTAATTCAACGAACTCTGTTAGTATCAAAACCTATGATAGTTGGGCAGATACTTGGGCGGGAGAAATAACCCCTTCTAATGGTTAATTTTGTAATTTTCCGCCTAAGGGTTGAAGACAGTTGATGATAGTCTATCTCCGATGGCAGAGGTCTCGAAGGACGAACCTATTGAGGAACGCTTGAAGAAGTTGATAGTTAGGATAGATGAACTTTCTCAAGATGCTTCTAAGAAAACATCTCAACATTTTGGCCGAGCATCTTCTAAATTCAATAATCTAATGGAAGAAATGAGCGAGGATTTGCGAAGACGTCAGGATAATCTGAAAGAAAGGAAGGAGACAAAGAAAAAACAGAAGGTTCGCATTGTTAGAGACACGTCACCTCCTATTGCAAAACAGGTTCGCCAAGATTATGTTAATCCGGTTAATTCCGAGATTATAATCTATCAAGAGCCAAAAATTGGGCTACTGAAGCGAATATCCACTGCTTTCATCAATCATCTTCAATTTACATTTCCAGCAATAGTTTTGCTAAGTTCTGTAATTTGGATTGGTTATTTTGCAGAGGGCACATTGGTAAACCGAACATTGGAAGGGTTTGCGGATCTAACTGGAATTTCCATAGCTGCGATTCCCTTAGTCTTTTTTTGGGGCCTAATTCCTGGAGCAATAATTTCGTACCCAATATTTACAGGCAGTGGATCTGACTTGGTAGGGGTTCTAGATCTTGTTTCATTGTTGTTGGTTATTGCCTCTTTCGGATTTTTCTATAGAGTCAAGTTTGCACCTAGTTTTGCAATTTCTGCGTTTAGTATTTCGTTAATCGCGAGATTTGTAATTCCAATTAGTAAAGGTGCGAGTATCTCAGATATTTATCCATTTGAGTTATTTTCAGTGATATTGTTTACCATGCTTTTTTGTGTTCTTTTGACCCTTCCCAGATTTAAGACAAAATTCACCGATAATGCAACCTCTGAGATTAAGTTGGACCCTGATTTATTCGAAAAAGAATCAAGAGAAACGGGAGAAGCCTCAAATCAGACGGAAGATTCATTCGTGTTAGATTGGGACATGACGGAAGCAACTGAAACATTACCAAGACCAAAAAGACCACGCGGAAGATCGGAGTATGAAATGTACGAATGGGTACTATTACTAGTAAACTTAGTACTATGGCCCGTATCGATAATTTCGACCATGGTTGTAGGAGCCAATACTGAATTTATGGGGATGGGTCCATTCAACTTTGATGAAAATTGGTTACTACTTGTAGGAGCCTGGGCACCAACCTCCTTTTTCTTCTACTTGCTTTACCGTATGGATGCCGCAGCCCGTGATGGTCAAACTTACCACATGGAAAAGGTAGCATATCAAGAGGCAATGACACGCTACACAGAAGCTAAGAATACCTATTTTGAATTACTAACTCTGCAAGCAGAGGTAAGGAAGCAGGAAATAAAAGATGAAAATCCTAATCTCGAAACAGGTTCGAAACCTATCACATCTGAGTAAACAGCAATTTTCTTGCTGTAAACTAACCCTATGGCTTAGGGCAGATTCAAGCACTGTCCATAGTTAGAGGCACACATGACAGAGCGGAGCCACCCTCTGTTGCGCTTGTTGGGGCACTTGAGGGAGTATAGATGGCAGGTTTGGCTCGCCTCATTTTGTTCAATCATGAACAAGTTTTGGGATCTAGCACCACCTATTCTAATCGGTATGGCTATCGACGTTGTAACATACAAAGAAGACTCGATGCTAGCAGATTTTGGATATCCTGATCCTTATGATCAATTTTTGATTCTAGTAGCTCTTACAGTGGTTATTTGGGTTCTAGAATCACTATTCGAATATTGGTTTGGAGTATTATGGAGGAATCTCGCTCAAAATGCTCAACATGAATTGAGAATGGACGCATATGAGCATATTCAAAATCTCGAGATGCAATGGTTTTCCGGTCAAACAACTGGCGGGTTGATGGCCATCATGAATGATGATGTCAACCAACTTGAGAGGTTTCTCGACCAAGGTGCCAATGACCTCCTTCAGGTTGCAACAACAGTTATCGTAGTTGGGGCAGTGATGTTCATCCTAGCACCTTCTGTGGCGATTTATGCAATATTACCCATCCCCATAATTGTGGGTGGCTCGTTTATGTTCCAGCGTAGAATTGGCGTTCGTTACGCCAAAGTCCGCAAAGAAGTTGGCGACCTCAACGCTCTACTGAATAACAATCTCAGCGGAATAACCACAATCAAATCATTCACTGCAGAGGAGCGAGAGGTAGAGCGAGTAGGTGTTGCCTCTCGCTCATATAGAGATGCAAATAGAGATGCAATTCGTCTTTCTGCCTCATTCGTCCCTCTTATTCGAATGGCCATTTTATTTGCTTTTACAGCGAATATGTTGGTCGGAGGCTGGTTAGCTCTCGAAGGTTCACTGTCAATTGGGGCTTACTCGATAATCGTCTTCATCACCCAAAGGCTACTTTGGCCACTTACTCGCCTCGGCCAAACTTTCGATTTGTATCAGAGAGCCATGGCATCAACTGAAAGAGTTCTGAATCTACTAGATACTCCAATCGGTCTAGTTGAAGGTGATATTGAATTGGATGAGGCGAATGGAGAGATTAACTTTGATAGCATTGAGTTTTCTTATCCAGAAAGAGAATCGGTTCTCTCTGGAGTATCTCTTAGTATAGAGGCAGGAGAAACTATCGGACTTGTTGGAAGTACAGGATCAGGTAAGACCACCCTAGTTGGACTTCTTCTTCGCTTCCATGATCCACTACAAGGTTCGGTTAGTCTTGATGGCAATGATGTTAAGAAACTAAAGTTAGCATCACTAAGGGGTTCAATTTCTTTAGTTTCTCAAAGCACCACTCTATTCCCTGGAACAGTACGAGAAAATATCCTCTATGGTAGACCTAGTGCTAGTGAGGAAGAGGTCATGGAAGCGGCTCGTATAGCAGAGGCTACTAATTTCATCAATGAACTACCAGAGGGCTGGGAGACCGATATCGGTGAAGACGGCCACAGACTTTCTGGCGGCCAGCGCCAACGTCTAGCAATCGCACGTGCGGTGCTAAAAGATGCACCAATACTCGTATTTGACGAAGCAACGAGCAATGTCGATAATGAGACAGAGGCGGCATTACAGCGTTCAATTGAAAGAATTTCGACAGATAGAACAACCATCATTATCGCTCACCGCCTTTCCACTGTTAGAAATGCAGACAAGATTGCTGTCTTAGATTCCGGCATGATTACTGAATTAGGCACGCATGAGAAATTGGTTGATTCTGACGGACTATACTCTAGGCTATGGTCGGTACAAACTGGATTAGCTGCAAGTAATGATTGAGGCTGAAACATGACTGATGAATTAAGTTCCCCCAAATTAACTAAATTAGCGGAAACAATAGGATTTGAAATAACTGAATTTACCCCAGGTAGATGTGTTGTCGAATTGACGATTAGAGAAGACCATCTAAACGCCGGAGGTGTAGCACATGGAGGGCTACATGCTACATTGTTGGACACAGCAATGGGAGGGACATTAGTGACTACTTTATCGAAAGAAGAATGGTGTGCAACAGCACAATTGGATTTGTCATATCTCGAACCTGCTTATGTCGGTTCTCATCTTACTGCGGTTGGCGAAGTAGTTCGCAGGGGTCGAAATTTAGCTCATTTACAAGGTGAAATTACGGATCAAAATGAAAAGAAAATCGCTCATGCAAGAGGCACATGGGCGGTATGGGAAAAGAAACCAAGTAGTCTTGTTTGATTAGTATATGACGGCAAAGGATTGATGATAGCCGGCTAGTTCGCCCTACTTGATGGCAAGGGCTGACTCTCTCATTTTCTTCCTTACCGGATTTGCACAATTAATCATTGCATCAGAAATAGAAACTGCACTAGTGGCTGTTATTCTTCAAGGCACAGGTAGTGGTATGCTTGCTTTAGGGGTGTATTTTCTAATTTTCGTGGCAAGAAATCACAAAGAATTTTCTGACAGATACTCCAAGTCCGAAAGGACCGTATTAGTTCGCGACCCCCAAACTGGTGATTTAAGAAGAGTAGATGATACTCCCGTCGTAAGTAAGGCCTTGATGTATGGAGGTCCAACCGCCCTAACTTTCTTGGCCGCTCTATTCTGGTTAGCTACCTGAGGTGACCTCCTGTCGAGTAAGGGTATGTCGGACAGAGTTGATGATGTAATCAATAATCCAGCATATGATATGCTTGGGGGGTACCATATTTTCCTTCGAAGGATGTTGATACCAATTATCATTATTCTAATTGCTTTATTGGTATGGACAATTACTGAACCGTATATTTCCTCATCCCTTACGCGCAAAGTCGTCACTGCGATAATCACAGGACTAACTTTAGGTCCTGTGACGAATTTTGATCGTGGGGTCGCGGAATGGCTCAGACGTAGGAATAAAGTCTGAATATCCGCCTAAATCCGGCGAAGCAATCAAAGCAAAATGCCTTCCAGACATAATCAATGGTATCCCTAGACGACTTCAATTTGGTAGAACTTGTTTTCGGCGAATCTGGTTCAACATTAGAATTGATTTTTGCCGCATCTGCGCTGATTGGAGGCGTTCTATTCTTGTTTTGGTTCCTCTTGATGCTTATTGGAGGGGTCGGCGAGGGCTTGTTTGAGGGGTTATTTGGTATCGAATTCGATGTCATGAGTTCTGACGGTGCATTCGATGCTATGACCTTCCAAGGAGTAATGGCATTCATGATGTTCTTCGGCCTATCTGGATTATACACATTAAAGTCCGATGGAGGAGATACTCTGGCTATAGGAGTAGGTGGCGTTGCTGGATTAGCATCGATGTATGGGACTGGAAAAATCTTCCAACTTTTCTTTTCTCTGGAGGCCAGTGGAAATATCGAAATGGAGCAAGCGATTGGTGAGAAAGGATCGGTTTATCTCCGAATCCCAGAAGGCGACGTTGGCCAAGTTACAATCGAAGTTGGAGGTGCTCAGAAGACCTACAATGCAAAATCAGAAGATGGTCAAGGCATAGCCACAGGCGAGTTTATCGAGGTTGTCGATATCATTAGTTCAACTCTGATAGTAAAGAGAGTTTAGACACTGTTTACAGATGTCGAGACTAGAGTGTGCCGGCACAGCCTTAATGAGTCAACAGCGTCTGTGCTAGTACAGAGCGATTGCTATGGCTGAAGCTGGTGCACTACTAACGATAATGATGTTCGCAACCATACTATTCTTGGTTGCAATTGTAATATTCTTTGCGCAGAGGTACAAAAGATGTCCTCCCGACAAGGTAATGGTAGTTTACGGTCGTACCGATAAGGGTAAGGCGAGTAGGACTATACACGGTGGTGCAGCACTTGTATGGCCGCTTATTCAGGACTATGCCTTCCTTACACTGACACCAATTACGATTAACATCGATCTAAGGAATGCTCTTTCGCTCCAGAACATCCGAATTAACGTTCCATCAACATTCACAATTGGTGTCTCAACTGAGAAGCAAATTATGGCCAATGCAGCCGAGCGTCTGCTTGGATTAAAACAAAATGATATTGAAGAAATGGCTAAAGAGATTATTTTCGGGCAACTTCGTCTAACTGTAGCCTCCTTGACAATCGAACAGATTAACCAAGACCGCGATGCATTCCTAGAACTGACTAGAAAGAACGTAGATACTGAATTGCAAAAAGTTGGTCTTTACTTAATCAACGTAAACTTGGTGGATATTACTGACGAATCGGACTATATCGAAAGCATCGGTAAGAAGGCCGCTTCAACTGCTGTTGAGAACGCACGCGTTGATGTAGCTAATGCAGAGCGAGACGGTGCCGTAGGTGCAGCAGAAGCAAACCGAACCAAGGAGATTGAGGTTGCAAAGAACCTAGCAGAGGCAGAGAAGGGTCGAAAGACTGCTGAAGCAGATCAGCGTGTTTACGTTGGACAACAAGAAGCACTAGCAGTTGCCGGAGAGAACGATGCAAAAGGTGAGATTGCTAACTCCGACGCTGATCTTGCTGAGGCAGAAGCTTCAGCAAATCAACGTGCTGAAGTTGCAACTGCTAAGGCCGAAGCGGAAATTCAGAGGGCTAAATTCACTGAAGAGGAAGAACGTCTGAAGGCTAGCGAAATTGTACGTGAGCAAATTCAGAAACAGCAAATCGAAATCGCTGCAGAAGCTGAAGCAGAAAGACAACGACGTATCGCTCGTGGTGAAGCAGATGCGATACTTGCTCGCTATGAAGCAGAGGCGTCTGGTGTTCAACAGGTCCTAGAAGCAAAGGCCGCAGGTTACCAAGGCCTAGTTAGCAGTGCTAATGGAGATGCAAAGGCAGCAGCTACACTGCTTATGGTTGAGAAGATTGACCAGATGGTATCAGCCCAGGTCGAAGCAATTCGTAACTTGAAGATTGACAGCATTACAGTATGGGATTCTGGCGGAGATGGTGATGGAAGTTCGACCTCGAACTTTATCTCCAATCTTGTAAAGTCACTCCCCCCTCTACACGACATAGCGTCAAATGCTGGAGTGGACCTACCCGATTACCTAGGCTCAATGACTGATGACGATTGAATTTTTGACATACAGTCTATCCCTCTGGGATAGTCAGCCTCATGAATGGTAATTATCTCGCTAATGTCAATGAGCGAAGACGTTGTACTAATCGGAGGAGCTAGAACCCCGTTCTGTGAATGGCTTGGTGGAAAGCGTGGAGACGGTGAAGTCGGTGGAAGATTAGCCGATGTAAGTGCTGAGAAATTAGGGTCTATTGCTATTCGAGGTGCTCTTGAGAAGACTGGGATAAGCCCAGATTCCGTTGACCACCTAGTAATGGGTCATGCATTACAGACAAGCGATCAGGCAATTTTTGGCGCTCGTCATGCAGGACTTAATGCAGGTATTCCACAAGAGGTTCCAATGCTTACACTAAACCGATTATGTGGTTCAGGAATTCAATCAATAATTTCGGCATCTCAAATGATTATGCTTGGTGAAGCCAATACTGTGGTTGCAGGTGGAATGGAAAATCTCAGCCAAGCACCACACGTACTGAGAGGAATGCGCTCCACCTACAAATTAGGAAGACCACCAAGAGAGGGTGAGGAACTTCCCAAAGATATGGAAGATTATCTCTTCACTAATTTGCTAGACACCACTTGTGATTCATTTATGGCCCAAACTAGTGATGAAATCTGTCGCCGAGTGGGCGTCACGAGAGAAGAAGCCGATTCTTTTGCCGTAATTAGTCATTCAAGAACTGAAAATAGTGTTGATAATGGAGTTTGGGCTGAAGAAATTGTTGATGTTGAGACGGCTGATGGTTTAGTCTCTGCAACCGAAGAAGACCACTTCGTTAGAGGAACTAGTGATGAATCCCTTGGTGCACTTAGGACGCATTTCGGACCTACTTCCTTGGTAACCGCTGGAAATGCCTCTGGTGTAGTCGATGGT
>DAMG01000049.1:4756-5252 GCA_002497025.1 Euryarchaeota archaeon UBA126 | reverse complement strand
TGATGAAATCTGTCGTCGAGTGGGTGTCACGAGAGAAGAAGCAGATTCTTTTGCAGTAATTAGCCATTCAAGAACTGAAAATAGTGTTGATAATGGAGTTTGGGCTGAAGAAATTGTTGATGTTGAGACGGCCGATGGTTTAGTCACTGCAACCGAAGAAGATCACTTCGTTAGAGGTACTAGTGACGAATCCCTTGGTGCACTTAGGACGCATTTCGGACCTACTTCTTTGGTAACCGCTGGCAATGCCTCTGGTGTAGTCGATGGTGCAGCAGCTGTAGTGCTGAAATCCGCATCTCAGGCCGCCTCCGACGGTGACAAACCCATAGCTAGAATAGTCAACTGGGGGATTGTTGGCCTCGAACCTGCAATAATGGCATATGGACCTGTACCAGCTAGCAAACTAGCCCTTGAAAGGGCAGGTATGAGTGTGGATGAGATCGACCTATGGGAAATCAACGAAGCCTTCGCAGGTCAAGCAGTGGCTTGTATGAAG
>DAMG01000049.1:4249-4678 GCA_002497025.1 Euryarchaeota archaeon UBA126 | reverse complement strand
CTCTGGTGTAGTCGATGGTGCAGCGGCTGTAGTTCTGAAGTCCTCATCTCAGGCTGCCTCTGATGGAGACAACCCAATAGCTAGAATAGTCAATTGGGGAGTTGTTGGCCTTGAACCCGCAATAATGGCATATGGCCCGGTACCGGCTAGCAAACTAGCCCTTGAAAGGGCTGGAATGAGTGTGGATGAGATAGATCTATGGGAAATCAACGAAGCGTTCGCTGGTCAAGCAGTGGCTTGTATGAAGGAATTGGGAATTTCACATGAGATAGTCAACATTAACGGCGGTGCAGTTGGTTTAGGGCATCCTCTTGCAGCAACAGGAAGTCGTCTCACACTAACTTTAGCACATACACTCAAGCGAGAGGCCAAGAAGTTTGGAATCGCGACAGCATGTATTGGTGGCGGACAAGGAATAGCAATTATTCT
>DAMG01000049.1:0-3823 GCA_002497025.1 Euryarchaeota archaeon UBA126 | reverse complement strand
AATAGAACTCGTAGTTTGATTAAGACAGTCACCTGGAGAACAATAGGTACTCTTGATACAATTCTGATAGCTTTTATTTGGACGGGAGATATCAAGGCAGGAGCTGCTATAGGAGTAACTGAATTATTCACAAAGATGTTTCTTTATTATTTACATGAAAGAGCATGGAGTAGGTCAGATTGGGGATTGGAAGATGTTCCGACAGAGACACCAGATACGGAATAAATTCTCCTCACTGTATTAGATCCATCAAATATCTCAGTAGAGATATGCCCACGGCAATTAAGTAAGGGTATGTCAAAACATCTTGCGGTAGCACGCGGATAGCGGTTTTGGCGCCCGCCCATGCGGTTACAAGAACAATCAGAGGTAAAGCAAGAGTAAGTGTGTTAAATTTGCTGATTTCATCGATTAATGTCGGATTAAATAGTAAATGAGATACTATCGCTACAGGAACTACTCTCATGACAATCAAGTAAGATGTTCCTGCCGCTTTGTGTGGACCTAAACCAAGGACTATTCTATTCAACATGGTGAAGATAACTCCTCCTCCAATTCCGATTAGTCCTGCTGATAATCCACCTGCTAGACATCCTAATTTGTATTTGTAAAGTAATGCTCCTCCAACAGAAACTTCGTCATCATGAATGTCATTTTGTTTCTCTTCGATTAATTTCTTTATACCTCGATATATCACTAAAATCAGTAGAATAATTGCTAGAATTTTGATAATACTTTCACCCGCTTCAGCAATTATCTGATCAGCGGCTAAAGCACCTATAATTGCGCCAAATATCGCTACAATCCTACCTTTTCGTCCAACTCCTGCAACCGTGTAACCCCCTTCATCATGGGCTCTACGGGAGCCTATACTGACAAACCAAACTAGAATCAATGAACAAACGATAGATAGTTGTAGGTCCCAACCTAAAATGAAGTAAAGAGTTGGAACAAATAGAAACCCCCCTCCTAGACCAAGTGGAGCGAACATAAACGCGGTAATTAGAATGATTACTAAAGCGATAATTTCCTCCAATTAATCACCCTCTTACGCTACCTTGTCAAACGAGTAAATATATCGCGAAATAACTGAATATTATCATTACAATAGAAGATAATACACCAATAGTCAAGATCCTTACTCCCTCTCTTCCAATCCCACTTTTAGTGAAGAAAAATCCGATGCAGGCCATAATTGGCGCTAAACTCATCTTCCCGAGATCGGAGAGAACCTCAGAATATTCCATTGGAAGAAACCATGTAGTCAAAATTGATGCTAAAATGAATCCAGGTAGAAAGTAGGGGATTGCTAGTGTTTGTTTTTCCAAGAAATTTTGGTTTTTAACCCCATTAGCAACAAAGCTACAAATTGGTACAAGAATAACCAGCAAAGACACTCTTGATAGTTTAACGGTAGTTGCCATAGTCATTCCCTCAGGTCCGATAGCCTCGCCTGCTGAGATTGCTTGAGGGACTGCATGAATCGTCGAACCCGCCCAGATTCCTGCACTAACTTGGTCCATTCCCAGTATTGTAGATAATATGGGGATGGCTATGAAAGTGATTATTCCTAGAATGTTTACAGTTGCAAGAGTCAATGCCAGAACTTCTTGGCTTATTCTCAAAGGAGAAGAAACTGCAACTACTGCGCTATTGCCACAAATTGCTCCACCAGAGCCAATCGTTAGTGAAGTCTCCAGGGGAACTCGGAATATTTTACCTATAAATAGGCATGATATGAGGCAGATTAGCGCAGACAATATTCCTATCATCACCCCAATTTTCCCTGCTCCGTCACCGAATAATAGTGAAATATCTAGGCCAAAACCAAGGCATATTATCGTGAAAGGAAGAATTTTTGCTATCATCCATTCCCCACCTTTCCCAAGGTTTGAGACGAATTGAGCCGTGATTCCTCCAAGAATGAATGCCAGAGTCCCAGAACCCAGACTAAACAGTCCATTTTGAGATAGAAAAGAGTCTAAGAAGTATGCACTAATTCCTAAAATGATGCAAAAGAGAATCCCCTTAATCTCACCCTCTAAATCAGTGATCTTTTGAAAAAGAGTCTCAGACATCACTCTCCACTCCCAATCATTTTTTTCCCGATAAAAGCTGCCCCCATCGAATATATACTGTCTTGAAATAACTTCCCGTGATGTGTAGGATTGCCCTTCACCCAATAATTATGTGGGACGATAATTGACTGCTACGCCCAATACATGGTTGTTTTATCGTTCACCCAATAATAATGCCCACGATTGCACCACCGGCAAGCCACGCACCGAGAGCCGAGCCTAAGTTTCCGAGTGCAGTAACAAGTAACACTTTACCCACACGATTTCGATAGAATACACTGAAATCTTGCAGTGCTAGAAAATCGGTCGCATCTCCACCAGTTGGAGCGGCTATTTTCAGTTGTGTATATCCTGCAAACCAGCCCGCAGCCAAAGTAGGATTCAAACTCGTAATTGGACTCGCCAATGCTCCAACTATTATCGACAGAGGATGGCCTCTGGCTAATGCAACTCCTAGACCGGCAAGTATTGCATTTGCAGCGGTCCAATACCAAATTGTATCTTTCAATGCTTCAGTATCTCCATTCCAAAACAGGTAACCAACAACCGATGTTAGGAATATTGGAATTGCCCACATTACTACCTTTGGCCAAATTGGTTTGGGTGGTTCAGAAGATAATTCACTTATTCTTGATGTGGTTTCAAGAGCCGGTTTCTCAAGGTGCTCGATTATTCCTTTTATGTGACCCGCCCCTACAACAGCGAGAACCTTTCCTTTACCTCTTATCTGTTGTATTCGACCGGCCAAGTAGGCATCTCTCTCATCGATAAGAACCTCTCCTGCACGAGGCGCTGCTCCCCTGGCTTCTTCCATTAGAGTAGTCAATAAATCAGAATCTTCAAGCAATTCATCTAGGTCAATTTCTTCGTCATCATCTTCCCACAGCAGCGCATTCAATACACGCCATTTTTCTCTAAGGCCCATTTTTCTCCAAGCCCTTCGTAAAGTGATTACGACATCTCTATCGATAAGAGCGTGCTCTACTCCTTTTTCATCAGCTACCTCGATTGCCGCGAGTAATTCAGCACCGGGTTTTTCTCCAGTTTCCATCCCCATACGCCTCTGTTGAGCCGCCAGAGCCGATTGTAGCAATATCATTGAAGACTTTCCTTCACTAATTATTTTCAAAAGGTCGTCATTATCCAAATCATCTGGCTGTTGCAAAGACCTCAACCTAGACTCGCATAGTTCAACAGCAACCAAGTCTGGTTTCCATTCCTCTATTTGTTCTCGAACTAGAGCCACCGATGCAGTGCTAACATGGGCAGTTCCGATTATTCGTAACTTCTCATCGATGTCAACTATATTCTGCCCCATCACAACACCTCAGTTGATCGCTCGCATCGCCTCATACAAATCTGCATGCTCACGCACATCGTGAACCCTGATGATATCGACTCTCTTTGATGGGGCCATAGAGGCGATTCCTAGGCTTCCGGACAATCTATCTTTGGAATCCGTCCGACCGAGTAAATCTGCAAACATACGTTTTCGACTTACTCCCCACATCAGCGGCATTTCTTGATTTGGGGCTATTTCTCTTCCCGCAGCTAATAATGATAGGTTGTGCTCAAGCAATTTCCCAAAACCTATTCCTGGATCTATGAGAATCATCTCTGGCTCTAATCCTAAATCAAGTAGCTTTCTCGCAGTTATGTCGAGTCTTTGCCTAACTTCTATTACTACATCAGAGTAAGTCGGATTATTCTGCATATTTTCGGGTAATCCTTGCATATGCATTATA
>DAMG01000048.1:4261-4487 GCA_002497025.1 Euryarchaeota archaeon UBA126 | reverse complement strand
AACTGCTTCTGAGAGGCGCCTCTTTTCGGAGAGTAAACTAAGCCCCCTAAGCGGAGGGAGCCCGAGCCCGAGAATCGTAGCCTGGAAGACCAGTCGATCCCTGCTGTGCTGCACGCGCAGGCGTTCTTTGATTACGCCGGAACACCATATTAGGAAGCTGACCAATCCAGCAATTACACAGGGGATCCCCAAACAGAAGAATCCCACTAGTCCCCCGTCTTCGTGA
>DAMG01000048.1:3633-3925 GCA_002497025.1 Euryarchaeota archaeon UBA126 | reverse complement strand
AGACCCCCACCCCTCCGAAAATAACCGCTCCTGGTACTGTAAAAATGGACAAAGCGATGAAGCCTATTACCGAGATGGGTTCCGCTGTGAAATCCTTGTCGAGTTTCGAAGGAACGGCTTCGTCGTCGTCTCCCGCGCCTGAGTCTCTGCCCTTCCACCAAGTCTGGTCGATAGACCACTGCTTCTCGTAGTCTGTATTACCAAAACCCTCTGGAACGCCCCATGTTTTGATGTAAAAATCAATAGGAACAGTACCATTTCCCCTATCTACGGCATAGTTTTCATCGTAAAT
>DAMG01000048.1:0-3278 GCA_002497025.1 Euryarchaeota archaeon UBA126 | reverse complement strand
TACGTCAAATACCAATCTTCAGGGACATCTGGACCACTCTCAGTTCCATCTGGCCCAATCCAGTTATTTTTGGAAATTGGGCCCTGGTCGCCATCACTATTCCCAAGGCCCATGTACAATGATAGTTGGGGACTTTTTTATTGATTCGTAATGCACATTACCCATTGATTCAACCAACAAGTCGTAGAGAAGGTCCACTAGTGACTTCGATATACGAACCACCTGAACTAACCAACCTCTCTTTCAACCGCCTATCCACAGTCAAAACAGGCCAACCGGATTCAATCGAAAGTTCGACCAACATATCGTCAGTATGCTTGACTCCTTCAATATCTGACATTCTCTCAGATTTCTGCTCTAGCAAATCGAGTAGTAGGCCGCCGCGTGTCTTGGATAAATTACCCAACTCTTTTGCTACTGAATCGAGAACTAATAATCTCGGCGAACCAGCAACTGAAGCCATTGCTACATCAAGATTCAATCTAGCATCGACTAATGCCACCCAACCACAAGCGTCGATAAGGACGCTGGACATCACTTCACCCCGTGATGGTTCCATGACCTATTAGTCGCCATCGTGTTCCGATTCTTCGAGACAAAGTGATTCGACTTCCCTCAAGTGCACAAATTGGCAAACGTAGGCGCAGTGTACATTTTTTCCCTTTGATTGCAGTAACTTGGCCTACACTTGTAGCGGTTGCAGAGTTGATCATTAACATCTCATTCGGCTGTAGCGGCCTTACCTTCTCAGGAGCATCATCGCCACTTGCCACCATATGTTCTAACAAGTCTAGGTCAAGATTGAACTCCTCCCATATCGGTGGTAATTCACCTTGACGAGCCATCACTTGTCCAGATAGGTCATCAGCTTTGGTGACTTTAGGATCCATCGGAGTAGCAACTCCACAGAGTCCACCAGCGTGAATCGTCTCTAGGTCTAGGCCTCCACCTTGTACAGATTCGATGACCGTCTTGATTGGTTCCCATCTGGTTTTACTTCCCTCTTGGATTCGGCGACCTGGAGCGATTAGGATGTCATCCCCAACTGAGAATTGGCCCTTCACTACAGAACCTCCTATGATTCCTCCTCGTAGTTTATCCGGCCTTGAACCTGGGCGATTGATATCGAAGGATCTTGCAACATACATCAGTGCCTCCTTCTGCTTCCCATGGTCAGGGGTAGGGATTATGTCCTCAATAGCCTGAATCAGAATATCGAGATTTACATCATGATGCGCTGAGATAGGAATTATTGGTGCGCCTTCTGCAATCGTTCCCTTTACGAATTCCTTGATTTCATTATGAGACTCAATTGCTCTTTCTTTTGTCACGATATCGATTTTATTTTGAACGATTACAATATTCTTGATACCTGCAATTTGTAGAGCCGCCAAGTGTTCACGTGTCTGTGGTTGTGGACACTTTTCAGTTGCAGAAATCAGCAGAAGTGCTCCATCCATAATCGATGAGCCTGAGATCATCACAGCCATCAGCGTCTCATGTCCGGGAGCATCGACGAATGAAACAACTCTGAGTAGTTCCTTGTCAACGTCCTTCTTTCCATCTGGTCGCTTACCTGTAGGGTAATATTCTCCATCCTTGGTCTTGTAGAATGCAGTGTCGGCATAACCGAGTTTGATACTGATTCCTCGCTTTCTTTCCTCAGAATGGGTATCTGTCCAGACTCCTGAAAGAGCACGGGTTAGAGTCGTCTTGCCGTGGTCGACGTGTCCGACCATGCCGATGTTGACTACAGGCTGGCTAGGTAATTGACTTGCCAGACTCATCAACTCCTACCGATTCACTCCTCTTCGTCAGAGGGCGTCTCGGTAGCGGCCTCTTCCTCGAGACCAAAAATCACTGGTAGCGAGCGCTTTCCTGCCTCGACGACCTTCAGATTGATTTGACGTGTATCCTGACTGATGACATTGCCTCGAAGGTTTCTTCTTCGGCGAATCCCGTCATACTTGTAGACGTATTCTTGGGCGTTCTTCTTGACGTATCTCTTACCCTTGTATCCAACTCCAGGCGATACGAGAACCGACTTTACTCCTGCACCATCTAGGTCAGGGCGCATTGGTCGGCCTGTGACATCCGAGCCACCGGTGATTTGCAACTTGTATCCGGAAAGTGTTTGATCGCCATCTCCAACGAACATCCCATCTACTGAATCTCCGATTTTCTTACCCAAGAAATGGTTGTAATTTGCACCTGTGATATCCACTGCATATGCACGATGGTCGACTGCTCCATTAACCACCGCCTTGAACGCCTGTTCTCCTGCCATGATGTCACCTGAACGGCCTCCCGACAGGAGACCCCTATAAGAGCGGTTCGGATTCACCTACGGTGAGTCTCAGCCTCTCAAAAATTCTCTCTCAATTCTGCTTTCGATGGTTGCTGGTGCAGTATTGTTCATTGTGATGTGTTGAGTTCTACCTCTTCCAACGTTGGTATTGGCTGCCCTAGTTTCGATTAGTCCTTCGGTTTCCAATGTCTTCAGATGCTTCCAGAAAGTGGTGTAACTTCGCGGTTTTACTTCATATTCTTCACAGACTAGCAAGTAGAGCTTGTGAGCATCTCCGCTCGAGACGTATTCAGCCTTCTTCAAACGTCTACAAATACCTAGCAAAGACAATTTTTGGTGTTGTGATAAATTGTCAACCGAACTCGGCTCTAGTGATGCCTTTCTCAAGGTACTAGGTCGTACATCATCCGGTAGAACTTCACCACGACCATCTTTTTCGGTTCGGCGGATGGCCGCTTCCAGTAGTTCAATCGCCATCCGCGCATCTCCGGATTCAGCAGCGAATTGACCAATTTTAGCCAGAGTTTCATCGGCTACCGAACCAGTTCGACAGGCAACCTCTACCCTTTGACTAGCGATACCTGTCAGAGTCTCTGCATTGTAGGGTTGCATCTCGACGATATTTGATTGCCCCAAGCGTGAGATAATCGCTGGCTCAAAGAGCTTCATCAAAGATAAATTCTGACTAACAAGAATCATCGAAATCGTTCCTTGGTTTTCTTTTCCTTCATCAATTCTCAATAATTTGTAGATTAGATCTGACTGATCACGATTTACCAAAATATCAGCCTCGTCCAAAATCAACAGAAGATGACTATCGTGTGTAATCAGATTTCTTCGAATAGATTGGATGATTTCACCCGGACTAAATCCTCTCTCTGGATGTCGTTCGTCGAGACTGAGTGCAATCTGTTGCAATACCTGTGGCCCAGTTGGATGATTACGACAGTTTACGTGTGTTATCACGGTT
>DAMG01000026.1 GCA_002497025.1 Euryarchaeota archaeon UBA126 | reverse complement strand
CCAGAAGCAAAAATGATGGCTTATGGGTATCTTTTATCCGGCACTTTGGTCGACTATTGCAACCCTAAATGCACTTTTGAGGGTGACTGGTGATTAGCCTACAGGCTCGCCGCCTTCTCCCATGAAGGCTAATCGATGCAGACCGTTTGTTTCTATAAGGTGCTCAAGAACTGGCATGGGAATTAATGTCCCTAAGACTTCTCGAATTGCATCTTGATCCCCGATGGTGCTAAGCATTCTGGCAGTCTCCCTGACCCTCCAGCCCTCAAAGCGTTCACGTTGTTCTAGAGGAAGTAGGACCACTTCCCAGCCAGATGCTGTGTACAACTCCGCTGTACTCATATCAGTAGTAACCAATACACCCGCTTTTCCATGATATCGACTGGCATGAGTTACCCAATTTGGTGGATCATCAATGTCAGGAATTGAATATATCACGTAATTTCCAATTGAGTTTGATATGGCCCAAGTTTCAATCATCTGACTTCTTTCTTCATGCGTCCAAGGGTTTCGCAAATTTTGAGGGCGATTAGAAGACCCTATGGCAATAATTAGAGGGGCATTTGGACTGTTTGCATTTCTCCACTTCGACGCCGATTCTAGCATATACTCGTGACCAAGGTGGAATGGCTGAAACCTACCTAGTACCACTACCCCTGAACTGGGTTCGCTTTCTGGAGGATTAGGTTCCAGCGGCAAGTCATTCATGCAATGGCCTCCGCTAATTTTTCCCCATCCAAAAGCCATTCTTCTGGTTCTAAATATTCTCGACCTATTAACAAATTCAGACCATCTTCTTTTGACAATTCAATAAAATCAAATAAGCTCTCTGTCAGCGATTTATGGGATTCCATTGTGGGTAGAATACGGGGGTCTTCATCAGGGTTCAAAGTATCTCCAAGGTGTTCTCTTCTTTTCATCCAATCTAAGATGACTGATTCCGAGTATGACTGTCGATCTTTAGTAGAGAGAATAGAAGTTAGTCTCTGCCAAACATCCGCATTTAGGAATTCATCTGTATCCTCAAAACTCTCCTCAATAATTGGTTCGATGTAGAGAAATAATCTGCCATCCCAGCACCTCCATTCAGCAACGCTGGACCAATCACAAAGAATCAATGAGGATGCTGCATCTAGGTTGCCACTGGATTTGTCCGCCCATTCCAAAAAATCACCTTCGATATCAACAGAAAAACCCCGATGAAAACGAGGGTCTCCCGCCGGTCTCTCGTCTCCAAGACGTCCACTCTCAAAAGCCAGTACAAGTTGCTCTATACTCATTGAGCGTAATCGATTGAGAGCATTTGAGTCAATCAGTCGAAGAATTACGTCGACCATTGTCTCACCCCAACCTACCCTGTGAGTCGCCCATCATCAATCCTCGCTTCCTACCTTTTACGGCTAATCGCTACATCGAATTGAAGAACTCCACCCTAGCGCATAGAATCACCCACTACGGGGGTAGGAGTGTTCGTCATGGCTACCATTGATGAGCAAATCAAGTCTCTTGAAGAAGAGATTTCTAAAACAAAATACAACAAAGCCACTCAGGGCCATATTGGAAAATTAAAGGCAAAGATTGCCGCACTTAGGGAAAGACAAGAGAAAGCACAAGCTCACGCCAAATCAAGTGGTGGAGGACCTGGATTCGAAGTCAAGAAATCAGGGGATGCCTCGGTCGCTCTAGTCGGATTCCCTAGTGTTGGAAAATCTAGTTTAATTTCACAATTAACAGATGTTGAGTCAGATACTGGTAACTTCGCATTTACTACCTTAACCTGTATTCCAGGAGTACTACATCATCGAGGTGCTACAATCCAAATTCTTGACCTTCCAGGTCTAATTAAGGGCGCTGCTGAAGGAAAAGGAAGAGGACGAGAAATTCTCAATGTCATTCGGAGCTGTGACATGGTGTTGTATGTTGTAGATCCTTTCCAAGATTCACATTTTGATATTCTAGACATGGAACTGTGGAGATCAGGGATGAGGTTGAATCAGCCCAAACCTCAGGTTTTCGTCGATAGAACCGAAAGAGGAGGAATTGTAGTACGATCGACCCTTGAACAAACCAATCTAACCGAAGAGGAGATTCAAGCTATAATTCGGAGTTTCGGGATTGTTTCAGCAAACGTCACTCTCAGAACTGATGTAACGGATGATCACATCGTAGACACACTTGCAGGGAATCGAATCTACTCCGATGCCGTTGTGGTTCTAAACAAGGTTGATCTCGCCACAGATAAGGACCTCAAGAAGTCTAGAGATATGTTACCGAAAGATTGGCCTGTATTGCCCGTTTCGGCAAAAACAGGTCAAGGTATTGAGGAAATGAAGGACTTCATTTTCGATAACTTACACTTCATGTCAATTTATCTCAAGCCACAAGGGCAAGATGCGGATTTAGTCGAACCACTCATCGTCAAGGACACCTCCACAGTCAGAGATGTTTGCGTTAAATTACATCGAGATTTTGAGAGGAAATTCCGCTATGCTAGAGTAAAGGGCCCGAGTGCAAAATTCGATTGGCAAAGAGTTGGCCTAGACCATCTATTGAAGGATGAAGATTTGTTGACAATTATTGTAAGAAAGTGATTTTTCTACCAAATTAACAGTTCATCGCTTGCGAATCATTCACCTACATGATTCTCTACCGGGTATCGTGGAAGAATCCGGAGACCTGCTACCTCGAGCAGAAATTAGGGCGGTTTTCAATCACCTAAGAGTCAGAGCGGTGCTACTTGTTGGGGTCTTCTTCTTTGCGTTTATTATCGGTTATCCAATAGCAGAATGGATGATTGAAATTCTACTAGATGCCGAGGGGTATCGTCCAATTGGTGTTGAGATTATAGTTCTCCAACCCATGGAAATTATTCTTCTAAAACTCAGAATTGCGAGCCAAATTGCGCTCTTTGCATTCGCTGTCACATTAATGTGCGATCTTGCATTTAATGGTCGAAAAATAATCGCTGAAGGAAAGCGAGTTGCGATTGAGTCTAGTACAGGAGGATATGCAAGACTTAGTTTCGCAATTTTGAGTATATTATTTCTAGGAACACTAGGATTTGTTTATGCGCATGAGATACTTATCCCATTCTTGTTAGATTACCTAGCACAAGATGCTAGCACGACCGGATTAGATTCGACTTGGCAGTTACGATCTTGGATAGGATTCATCATAGGACTATACATAGGTTCGATAGTAAGTTTTCAAATTCCATTGGTTCTTGTTATGCTGATTAGAGCAGGAGTATTAGATAGGAATATCGTAACTGATAACCGTTCATTTCTGTGGTTTGGAGCGGCTGTGTTTGGTGCATTTGTCTCCCCACCAGACCCACTCTCGATGTTCCTAATCGGGGGTCCTATGCTAGTTATTCTAGAGGTTGCTCTATTGCTAGAGCGAATCACCAGTCGTAATTAGCTCAGAGGTCGATTCCACGGTTTCGTGCATCTTCTTCCATGGCGTCCTTTCGACCTTCATCTACGTCTACCCATCTCATCATGACTGCGCCAATTAGGATTAACATAGCAATGGAAAGTATTCCCACTCTGCTGTCAAACATCACAGTCATAAGCCCGTACAGTAATGGACCGATGAATGCAGCCACCTTTCCAAAGAAACCAAAGAAGCCAAAGAATTCTGCGCTTCTAGATTCGGGAACCATCTGACCAAAAAGGCTTCTAGCGAGTCCTTGAGAGCCCCCTAGTAGTGTACCCATTGCAGTTCCAAGGATTGCAAATTGGATGGTGACATTTAGGCCCAAAGGCTCCCAAAGATTGCTCCTAACAGTCTCAGGGATGAAGTCTAATTTTCCATCACCAAGGTTAGTCGGATGATCAATACCAACAATGCTTACCCCTCCTTTTTGACTTATTGAGAACCTTGTATCCTCGAAGGAAGCCATTAGAGATTCAAGAGAGGTAGCGTCAATAGTTCCTAGGTTCAAAGTAACTGATGCATCATTTTCATCAAAACCAGCCCATTTGTAAACTACAGAATCTTTGTAATTATCGTCTATGATTACTATACCATAAGTGGATAGTATCTCTGCAGCCCATAGTTGCTCATCGCCTCCTTCCTCAACAGCAATAGGAGTTCCGACGAGGCCAGAATGTGGCGTGTAATGCCATTCCCCATCGATTTCCTCAATTTGCACTTGGTAGTCTGAATGTTTTGAATACTCCAAGGGAGCAAAAGAAAGAGCTGCGAAGCATAACACTACCCAGCCTACCAATGCCACATTTAGTGCTGACTTCGTCCCTAACTTCTTTGCGAGTACAGTAAATCCAATAGCAGATGGAGCACCAACTACTTGAATCAAAACTATTGTACCAATCAGTCCAATAGTACTCACTCCTAGTACTGTTGTTCCGAAGATTCCACCTAGTGCTGTTACACTGTTGATTCCATCAATAAAGAAGAAATATGCAAGCATGTAAATGAACAAAGTACGGAATTTATGTACCTCTGAAATCGTCTTTCGTATTTCTTTCAATGCCAAGCCTGCTGACTCCCTAAAGCCAAGGGCATCCATTTCATCCTTGATTGGAGGCTCGGGTACCCATTTGAATGTCAGTAAGGCAAAACCATACCACCAAGCAGCAGAGGAAGCCATAACAAAGGGAATTACCCAATCACCGGACAAAAATAGCACCATTACGAGGTGGACAATCAAAAGTATACCACCTCCCGCATATCCAGCAGCAAATGCGAGATTGGAGATTCTATCCATTTCATCATCTGCACCCATGTGGGGCAGTAAAGCATTGTAAAACACTCCAGCACCATTGAGACCAATATTTGCAATCATGAAACAGACCATCAGCCAAAGCCATTGGGTGTCAATGGGTAAAACAGGTGCAAAGGCGAGCAAGAAGGTACCTCCTGCACCAACGTAAGTGAGTATTCTTAACCACCACATTTTGATTCGACGACGGTCGGCAATTACTCCTAAAGACGGACTAACTATTGCAACCATCAGTGTACCTATTGCTACTGAAAATGACCATATGGCGTCACCTGTCATTTCTATTGAACCAATTTCAGTTGTCAAACCATTTGCTTCCAAGAAAAGATAAGCATACCATGCTGGCAATACTGCAACTGTGACTGAAGTCTCAAAAGCAGACTTACCCCAATCGTAGAAAGCGTATCCTTTCACTGCCTGTGGGTCTGATTGTTTATCCAATTCTACTGTCTCTGACACATCTTCACCTACTCTCGCGGCGATGTATAGGGGTATGAGCATTAGGGCGGCATAACTAGTGGTGAATACGGCTTATTCAATACCCTCCGAGCGCTCGAGAACATGTGTCACTAGACTCGACTTGGATCCGTCCAACGGAGAATTCTGTTGAAGCCTTAGAACACGGTATGAGATTTGTCGATGGTGTTGAACTCGACTTACGGCTAAGCATAGATGGTGAATTGATGCTCTGGCACGACGATCTATTCGAAGAGAAGTTACCAAAAAAACAAAGATGCCCTGAGCTTATGCATAGTGAAGAAATCGCAGCTAAAGGAGTAAACAGATTCGATGATTTACTCGCCAGTTCAGAATTTACTGAATTATGGAAAAGTTCCTCTAAAACTGTCAATATCGAATTGAAAGTGCCTCATCCTGTTTCAAAAATTTCGGACCATGCAAGCCATCTTGCATCGATGATGACTAAGGTAGAGGATTCGTTGGAAAACCTTGAGTTGCCTAAGCGTTCGACGATGATTTACGGATTCTCTCCGCAAATTGCCGAGGCGGTAAAGAAAAGCGGAGTCACACTTCCAAATACTCAGTTATCTCCACATCTGAGGTCTTGGGGTAAATCGAAAATAAAGCGATTGATAGGTTCACCAAATTTTGTTTCAAATTCTGTTTCGGGGCTAATTAAGGATCGCAGACGAAAGGGTATGCCAGTAGTAGGAATGGCCCTACACTACCTGCATGGATGGGAGAGGTTCATTCACCCAGGAGCGCCAGTATCTCTTACCGGTAAAGGACTCAACCGTTTATTCAGAGTTAGTCAAGAAATGGGATTGCACGTTTGGCCTGCACCTCTAAAACTCGAGGCAATTATGTTGGATGCTGGAATTACTTTAATTTCTGATTTAATCGATCCAACTATCCATAGTTTGCCGAATGGAGATGTTCGTTGGCCTCGACCGGCTAGCCAACCTTTGGATGAAGAATGGAAAAAGGTACTGAACTCTGCTGACGTGTTGGAAAGGCCAGACCTTCTGTTGGAGGCTGCAAGTTCCCTACCAATGTGGCATGAAATGCCAGATAGTGTTCGAAAGGATGCTATAATTTCTGATGCCGAAAAATGGAATTGGTCCGGAAGCCCCGAGTCATGGGCCAATGATTTGCATGAAGGTAGACCCTGGGGGTGTGCTAGGCTGATCGGGCACCGAGGTTCTGGTGAAGGCCACTGACTGAATCGTCACTCTAGTCTTCGGTGAGGCTGATTCCTAGGGATGTACTTAGGTCGGTAAATCGGAGTGCCCCTGCCATCTCTTGCATTGCGCTCATCCATGATTTGTGCGCATATACCAGCAACTCTTGCCCATCCAAAGAATGTAGTATAATACTCAGGTTTACGGAATCCAATAGCATGCAGTAGAGAACCACTACCCAAATCGACGTTGGGGTATGGATTCTTGATTTTGGGGTGCTCTTTCAGAATAGGCGGTACGACCTCTCGAAGGGTTTTGACAATGCGATAATTTTCATCATCAGGACAAACTTCTGCACCTAGTCCAATGAGCAATCTTGCTCTCGGGTCTTCTGCCCTTAGAACTCCGTGACCAAAACCGAATATTGGACGCTTTGCTGCTAATTCAGCCCGGACGAAAGCTTCGATTTCATCTGGGTCGTCGGTCCCAATTCTTTGTACAAATTCTAAACATGCTTGATTTGCGCGGCCGTGAAGCGGTCCAGAAAGTGCATTCATTGCAGATGCTATCGATGCGTAAACCGTTGCGCGACCACTAGCGACTGCCTTACCTGTAAATGTGGA
>DAMG01000020.1:22686-26251 GCA_002497025.1 Euryarchaeota archaeon UBA126 | reverse complement strand
ATTTGGCTGATTTACGATTATCTCGATGCTCACGGTCATATTGAATCTGGAGATCCATTCAGTTGGTTGACCTTCGATGTCCTAACCTACGACTCAGAGGGATGGTCGATAGCCTCTTCAGGATTCAGTGGAATCGGACTAGGAATATACCTCGATGCAGTTAGTATAATGCTACTATTTGTTGCCACTTTCCTATGCTTCCTCATCTGTTGGTTCGCAATCGGATACATGACTACCGATTCAATCAATGATAACTCAAACCATCGCTTCTTCGCCGAGTTCGTTCTCTTCAGCATGGGTATGTTTGGAATGGTCCTCGCAGACAACTTCCTTTGGTTATTCATATTCTGGGAAATTATGGGTCTTTGTTCATATCTTCTTATCGGGTTCTACTACTGGAAGGAAAGTGCTGCATACGCTGCGAAGAAGGCTTTCCTAACAACTCGCGTTGGTGATGTATTCCTAATGATTGGACTGCTAATGCTCTATGACATATATGGCTCTCTAGACTTCGCTGTTGTCTTTGATGATCCATCCACAGGCGTAGGTGGAGCAGCGGTGGATGCTGCTATGTTGCAAACTGCACTATTGATGCTATTCATTGGAGCTGTAGGTAAGTCCGCTCAGTTCCCACTACACGTATGGCTACCAGATGCGATGGAAGGGCCAACTCCGGTATCGGCCCTTATCCACGCTGCGACCATGGTTAACGCTGGATTGTATCTAGTCGCTCGAATGGTACCATTCGTCGATGTTCATCATCATGGTGTGGCAGGAATGGAAGACCTGGGTCTGATCGTTGCATGGGTCGGTGGAATTACTGCCTTTATGGCCGCAGCAATCGCCTTTGTGCAGAATGATATCAAGAAGGTGTTAGCATATTCCACGATGAGTCAATTGGCCTACATATTTACAGGACTAGGAGCAGCACTTTGGTTCTTCAATAACGATAAGCATCACGCAGGAGCTCTAATCTTTGGCGGTGCACTATTCCATCTCTTCAATCACGCCATGGCAAAGGGAATGCTGTTCATGGCGAGTGGTTCAGTAATCCACGAAGTTCACCATGCTCACGACCATTTGCATCATGGAGATCATGGGGATCATGACTTCGACCCTCAAGATATGCGCAATATGGGTGGCTTGGCGAGTAAACTACCCGTAACAGCAACAGCGATGATGTTCGGGTCGATGTCAATTATTGGAATTCCATTAATCGGTGGATTCTGGTCAAAGGAAATTATCGTTGGAAAGACATGGTATGCATACTTCAACGGAGCAGACGCATTGCTTGGACCGGCCATACTAATTCTAGCAACTGCCGGTATGACTGGCTTCTACATGTCACGAATGTGGTTCATGACTTTCGCGGGTGAGCCAAAGAATGAACTCGTAGACCACGTCCATGAAGAGACTCCTTGGGTCAAGACACCGCTTGTAATTCTCTCAATAATTACCGCCCTAGGCGGATTCGGACTCGCCCTCTATGGCATGGTAGATTGGCTATCAGGAGAGGCTGACCACCTATCTATTCACAAGGACACATTCATCGATCAGGTGATTTACGAACTAGAGCATGCATTCCTACCTGAGGACGAACAAGTCCGAATGATTGGCTGGACCACTATCCTGCTTTCATTCATCGTTGGTCCAATATTTGCCGCCCGAGTATACGGTGGTTCACTCAAGGAAGGCGAGAAAGCAACACCGATAGTTCACTGGCTAACCAGCCTATCTGGCAAGTTTGGTAGCCAGAATGTCGATGAATTAGCAAACTCACAATTTGCCGAGGCACTACAGAATAGACTGTATTTCGATGACCTATACGAGTGGGTTCTAGGAAAGACCATCCTTCCATTCTCGGCTTTCGCCGCTTGGTTCGATGCCAACATAATCGATGGAGTAGTCAAGCAGATTGAATCTAATTCTGTTTTCGGTTCCGTACAAATTCGCAGAGTAACAACAGGTAGTGCCCGCGACTACATTCTGATGGCTGCTATAGGGGCACTGTGCATATTCGCTCTAATTTGGGGGGTGAGCGCTTGATTCAGTCAGATCCTCTAACATTCATCACCCTAACACCGCTTGCTGTCGGTTTAGCCCTGTTGATTCTGCCATACCTCGCTCCTGCAAGTATGGCGGATTTCACTCGAAAAATATCCCGCTCACTTTCGATGGGAGTTGCTCTGGCAATCTTCGCCATTACAACCGCATTATTCCTCGGTCAAATTGGCAATATTGATTGGCTCAATATTACACAGGGTCAGTATGTTTTCGAAAATAAGTCACCAGTAACCCTTCTGGAACCAATCGGAGTAAGATGGGTAGTCGGGGTTGACGCCTTGTCGTTCCCAATGGTATGGCTTACCGCTCTGTTAATCCCTATCTCCATGCTAGTCGAGTGGGACGCAAAGAAAGGACACCTATTCCACCCACTAATCCTAGTCATGGAAGGTGCGCTAATTGGCGTATTCGTAGTACTCGACTTATTCGTCTTCTACGTTTTCTGGGAATTGACTCTAATCCCGATGTTCTTCCTGATTTTAGTTTGGGGTGGAGACGACCGCAGATATGCTTCGATGAAGTTCTTCATCTACACTTTCACAGCAAGTGTTCTGATGCTAATTGGTATTCTTGTAATGTACTTCAACACAGGAGATGCAAGCCTCGCTGGAAGCCTCACAGACCACCACTTTGACTTGGTATCAATGACGGCCCAGGCCTCTGGAAATGGTTTGATTGCAGGAGAAGGTTTGCGCCACTTTGTTTGGCTCCTATTGCTGATTGGATTTGCAACAAAGATGCCGAGCGTACCCGTTCACACATGGTTGCCAGACGCTCACGTTCAGGCACCAACAGCCGGCTCAATGCTGTTAGCTGGAGTCATGTTGAAGATGGGCGCATACGGATTCATCAGAATCGCTGTAACCATCTTCCCAGAATCAACCGTAGTCTTCACTCCATTGTTGATTATACTTGGAATGGCAAGCCTAGTGTATGGAGCCATAGTCTGTATGGGTCAAACGAATCTCAAGCGAATGGTTGCTTACTCATCCGTATCTCACATGGGATTGATTTTCCTTGGAATAGCAACCATGCAACCACTGGGAATCGCCGGTGCACTATTCATGATGTTTGCACACGGAATCATCAGCCCACTTCTCTTCGCCGTAGCTGGAGCCTTCAAGCACCACTACCACACTCTTGAGATTGGTTCGATGCGTGGAATCGCTCACCATTCACCTTGGTTGGCGGGACATATGATGTTAGGTTGGATGGCTAGTCTTGGACTTCCATTATTGGCAGGATTCGTGGCTGAAATTGCAATAATGATTGCCTTCTGGATGACTTTCGGTTGGCTAGTAATTTGGCCAGCATTGACCCTAATAATTACTGCTGTATACTACCTGACAAGTATGCAGAGGACCATTTTCGAGGGCGGAGATCCTCACGTTGGTGTACTTCCTGACACAATGCACGGAGAAGAACCTCGAGATATTACATGGCACGAGAACGCTGGAATGTTTGTATTGGGAGCTCTAACAGTATTGTTTGGAATCATGCC
>DAMG01000020.1:8528-22309 GCA_002497025.1 Euryarchaeota archaeon UBA126 | reverse complement strand
AGGCTATGAACAGCCAGGGGGTGAAGCCCTGATGCTGACTACTGAAGAAATGGAAATACTGCTACCTGAGATGACTCTTGTTGCAGGAATTATTCTAGCGGTTTTAATTCCAAACCTTGGGGACTCAACTCTAAGGATTCCCCTAACTAGAACTCGCATTCCTATCTTAATCGGCGGGACTCGATTCAAGAGCACCTCCGACCCCAGACTTCCTGCTCGAATTGCAATTCTGGCTCTATTCGTAGCATTTGTCTATTCATTCTTGGAAATTGAAGGTGCATCCGGTGAGATTGGCGGAGTTATCGAAATCACTTCATTCACTAGAATGATGTCTTTCGTATTTTATGGAGCGCTCCTCCTAGCAGCGATTGCTACAACCTACAGAATGCCTGCTCGACTATCTGCTAGGGCCCCAACCGAGAAGGATTCAGAATCTCGAGCAGAAGCTCTTGTCGCCGCTTTGATGGATAATCGCCGTCAGGTAGATTTCCACATTCTGCTGATGATGGTTGGACTCGGAATGGGTCTCATGGCCATGGCTTCGAATCTCTTCTTCATGTTCGTTGCAATCGAGTTGGCGAGTCTCGCTGCATATGTATTGGTTGCATTCCACAAAGAGGAGGAAGTTGGAGGCGAGGCCGGTGCTAAGTACTTCATCGTCGGTTCAGTTGCTAGTGCTACCGGAATCTATGGAATGTCTCTGGTTTATCTTTGGTCAGGGGACCTCGATTTCGATGCACTAGCGGCCCACTGGGCGGCTATGGATGAATTAGATCCATTCGCAGTAATTGGTGTTGGATTGATGTTGGTTGCTTTTGGATTCAAAGTCAGCGCTGCACCATTCCATCTCGCTGCTCCAGATGCCTATGCCGGGGCCTCGTCACCGGTAGCAGGTGTATTAGCCACCGCTTCAAAGGCGATGGGTTTTGTTGCCCTATTCAGAGTTCTAATCGAAGTGACGATGCCAGAGCAAGGGGAGGCTCTTTGGTTCGGTATTCTATCAATTATCGCCTTAATCACAATGACTTGGGGGAACTTAGCAGCATTGACCAGCGATAATCCAAAGAGAATGTTGGCATATTCGAGCGTTGCTCACGCAGGATACATGTTGGCGGCAATCGCCGCTGTTGGTAGCGGATTAGGAGATTCATCAACAACCAAGTTAGTTTTGATTGCAATTGTCTTCCACCTGACAATTCTTGTGCTATTCAAACTAGGTGCTTTCCTCGTTCTTGGATTACTTGAGACCGAGGGCCGAAGTCATCGTTTGGAAGATCTTCACGGCCTCGCTCAGCGAGACCCATTGATTGCAGGTTCGATGTTTATCTTCATGCTAGCATTGGCTGGAGTTCCACCGTTATCCGGATTCCTTTCCAAGTTGTTGATGATTAATGGAATCGTAAATATCAGCGCTGGCACCGGTAGCACATCTGCCGATGCAATAATTCCTTGGGCTGAGACAGTTGACCCTGTTTTCTGGCTTGCAATGGCAATTGTATTGAACAGTGCTCTCTCTCTATTCTACTATCTTCGAATTGGTCTAGTTATGTTCTTCGAAGCTCCTGAAAATGCCAAGCCTCTTAGAAAGGCATTACACCTTCGGAATACCATACTAGTTCTCACCGTTCTTACGGTATTCTTTGGTATTGGTTCAGGTGCAGAATACCTGCTAGGACTCGTGGAAACCGCAGTTTCTACTCTGTGATTCAATAGATAGTTTGTCGCAACCGCCGGTTTCCGGTCTAATCAATAGGGCATGGTTTCACATAGGGGTCTCTCGACCGACGCCTAATGGCGAGACGGGAGGAGCGTGTGGACACAGAGCTGCTGGCGCGGCTTGAATCTGGCGCTGGCGACAAAATCCGCGTAAACCTCCCAAATAAGAAAATCAACGAAATGTTCGCCATTGCAGACCAAATCCTTGGCGGTCGAAGAGTTAGAGCGGTTTGTGAAGATGGCGAGAGTCGTTTGGCACGAATTCCAGGAAAGATGCGAAGGCGTCAATGGGTTCGAGAGGGAGATTTGGTAATCGTTCAACCTTGGGATTTCCAAGACTCAAGAGCCGATGTCAGGATGCGCTATACCAAAACTCAGTCAATCTATCTCTCACGTAAGGGTGTATTACCTGAGATAGTAGATCTATTCGGGATGACCGATGATCAGATACATGAACAGGATGACGATTACGAAATTATCGAATCAGGTGTCGTAGAAGAGGCTCCAGCAACCGAAGAAGCCGAAGAGTCGGAGGAAGAAGTTGTTGAAGAGCCAAAAACTTCGAACTTTACTAATGATGACGATGATGATATCGACTCATTCTTCGGGTGAGGATGATGGCAGATCCCGACTGGGAAGATGTTGATCCTGACGCTCTAATGAGAGCGGCGAAGCAACATGATTGGATGACGGAGTCGCGCTTCAAGCGAATGTTTGAGGAAATCGAAGACAAATTGCAAGGAGTACTTGGTACCGGTCAATATGACTGGGTAGATCGACGTGTCTTCGACGCGGTCTTCGACCGATCCACTTTGATGTCTCTACACAAGTTGATGCAGTCCGGTGAGATAGAAACTGTGGATTATCCAATCGCTCGCGGTAAGGAGGCGCACGTATTTCACGCAACGACAAATCAAGGCCCAGCAGCAGTGAAGATTTTCCATACCACAAATGCCGTCTTCAAGAGTCTTGCAAAATATATCGATGGCGATCCAAGATTTGGTGGACTAAAGCGTCGTCATCGTGAATTGGTAAAAATCTGGGTTAGGAAGGAATACCGAAATCTCCGCCGTATGCGAAAAGCCGGAATTCGAGTACCAAGACCTAGAGCGGTTCTAAACAACGTTTTGGTGATGGATTTAATCGGCGACGAGAGCGAACCCTCGCCTCGTCTGAAGGATATTACTATCGATGATCCAAAGGGAGTTTTTGACGATCTTCTTGAGATGCTTGCAGTTTGTTGGCAGACATGTGATCTTGCACATGCTGACTTTAGTGAATACAACATTCTCTGGTATGACGGAGAGCCATGGGTAATTGATGTAGGCCAAGCGGTAGTTAGTGCTCATCCATCATCAAATGAATTTCTAGTTCGAGACGTCACTAGAATAGTCCAGTGGATTAATCGACAAGGATACGAGGTAAATCTCGCAGACTCTTTGTTAAGAGTGCTCGAAGAACCGGTTCCAACCTACCCTCCTCTTTCGGGCGGAGATTAAAATGGGAGGGTGTATCGCCCGCCTTTGTGGAACTCCTAGCCCGCATACCCAAGGACCGCATAGCGGTGCTAATTGGAAAGGCTGGACGTACTCGCAAGATGCTTGAGAAAGCTAGCGGGGCGAGTTTGGAAATTGATTCTGCAACAGGTGATGTTTCGGCTATTTGGGAAGAGGAGGAAATTGATCCAATTCTGAAAATGAAAATGCCCGATGTAATTCGTGCAATTGGGCGTGGCTTAGCACCAAATCGTGCGGTAAGATTACTCGATGATGAAGTATTTCTTCGGATGTACGATATTCGCGAATGGGTTGGTCGTCAGCCAAACCAAACACGCCGAATGCGAAGTCGGTTAATCGGACGAAACGGTCGAATTCGAAGCTTAATCGAAGAGATGTCTCAAACAGAGATGGCTATCTATGGTTCCACTGTTTTAGTTATAGGAGATGAGGATGGTCTAGCATTAGCAACTCCTGCAATTGAGAACATTCTCAATGGAGCGGAACATGGAACTGTCCTACACGGTCTGGAACAAGATCGCAAACGTATGCGGATTCAATCTCGAAGCCTTGACACATACGATACTGGTAAGGGCTCGTCTGATTCCTTTGACGCACTGGTTCCCGAACTTGCCGATGCTCGTCGTCGCCGTGAACGCAGATTCAAGTCTGCTCAAGTAGATCCTGATGACGAGGAAGAAGTCTCTGAGATGTTAGAATTGGCGGAAGACGAATCGATAACTTACGGCGAAGAGTGATTTCTTCAGCCGCCACGCCTAAGCGCAGGTGCTTTCTCGCCGGGTCGTGAACGTCCTAGAGGAGTGGTACGATTACGAGCGCTTGGTCATCAAAGTGCTCGCCGTAATTATGACATTATTCTGTATTGGAGCATTCCTTGGAAGTTTGGATGTGTCTAATCCATTGTCTGATTTTGTCTACAAATATTATCTCGATCCAATCATTGGAGAATCAACCGGAGATTCAGGTTACAACATGGTCAACACCATGACCTATGGAATCGTTCTGGCCATGTTCGTCGTAGCAATGTCTGGCTGGTTGAGGCATTTGGGAGTCGATGGCTCTGACAGAACGCTACTGGCATTACTTCCATTCGTGCTTTGGGCGGCACTCGGAGAGATTGTAGAAGATGCAGAAATGTTTGGAGAATTCTTCTCGGCATGGTTTGTAAGTCCTGGAGTTCACTTCCAGACTGCTGCTTGGGTAATTATCGCTGGCTGGTTTGGATATTCAATCCATAACTCAGATTCTAGCGATGAAGAAAAAGCCGAGAAGGTAAAATCCGCTTCGATGATTATCATCTTCACTCAATTTGTAATCTATGCCAGTTCAATCGATGGTAAAGTTGACATCGATATCTCATTGATGCTACTCTTCAGCATAATTGCGTTCTTCTCCCCGCATATTTTGGAATCCAGCGCTGATGGTTTTGATAATATTCAGCGCACGGTCTACTTTTCAGGAATCGGTGGTTGTCTAGTTCTCTTCGGGGCCATTGCATCCTATTTGTCTTCAATCGACATAACTCAAATTGATAATTATCCATACAATTTCGTTGCAGTGGTCGTAGTTATTGGATTCCCAGTAGTACTGTGCTGGTTCATGTTAGAACAAGGAAGAGAGGCCGCCGCAGAACTGGAATCTCAAGGAATCATTGCAGGCATTTTACCTCCTGGAATGAACGAAGATGAATACATGGCACTCGAATCGGAGCAGAAGACTCTGATTGAATCCCTACGACTGAAGGCAACAATGGCATATCCAGTAGCATTCCTTCCCGTTGCCGGCCAGTTGATGGATGGTATTGCTACATACATTGGCATCGACTTCTTTGGATACACTGAGAAGCACATAGTATCGGAGGCAGTGGTGCAATTGTTCGATACCGCACTGACCTTTGCAGTCCTTAAGTTAGGAATTGGTGGAGTTGTATTCTGGTTCTATTCTATGGCTAACTTCGAGTATCGTCAACAGCACCTCCGACTATTGATTGGGCTTGCGCTAATGGTCGTTGGAATGGCCCCTGGATTGCGTAATGTCGGGCGATTGATGTTGGGTGTCTAATCACGACATCTACGATGTCGTATCCATTGTATTCAAGGTACGCCGGCATTCTCGCGGGTTGATTGCGATGGACAGGTTACCGACCCGAGTCGACCGTTCCGGACAAGATTGGCAGCGTAGAAAGGAGCAAAATCTTGCTTTAGCCGCTGACCTCAAAGAGCGTTTGGAGGTCGTAAAAGAGGGTGGAGGCGGAAAGTATGTCGAGAGACATAGATCTCGAGGAAAGATGCTTCCAAGAGAGCGAATAGCAGAAATTTGCGATCCAGGCAGTCCTTTCTTGGAGTTGTCTAGTCTCGCAGCGAATGAACTGTATGATGGTAAAGCTCAGTCGGCTGGAATCATTACCGGAATTGGCTTAGTTCATGGCCGAGAATGCCTATTCGTTGCAAACGATGCCACTGTCAAGGGCGGATCCTACTACCCTATGACGGTGAAGAAGCATATTCGAGCCCAAGATGTTGCAGATGCAAACAATCTGCCATGCATCTACCTTGTAGATAGCGGGGGGGCATTCTTACCGATGCAAGACGAGGTTTTCCCCGACATCGGCCACTTTGGTCGCATCTTCCGCAATCAAGCCATGATGTCGGGCAAAGGAATACCACAGGTAGCAGCGGTTCTAGGAAGTTGTACCGCAGGAGGTGCATACGTTCCTGCTATGTCAGACGAATCTATTATCGTCAAAGGTAATGGGACAATTTTCCTCGCTGGACCACCGCTGGTGAAGGCGGCGACAGGAGAGGAGGTCAGCGCCGAAGATTTGGGAGGCGCTGATGTACACACCCGAGAGTCGGGTGTGGCTGACCATTTTGCTGAGAACGAGGAAGAAGCCCTTCGTATGGTTCGTAATGTTGTAGAGAATCTCAATATTGAGCCAAAGCAAAGGTTGGACGTTAAGCCGGTAGAAGCACCCGCTTACGACACTGAGGACTTGATGGGAATAATCCCAACAGATAATCGTACACCGTTCGATGTTCGTGAAGTAATCGCTAGAATTGTTGATGGCTCCCGCTTCCACGAGTTCAAACCGCGCTATGGAAATACGTTGATTTGTGGATTTGCCAGAATACATGGCTACCCAGTAGGTATAGTAGCAAACAATGGTATTCTATTCTCCGAATCTTCTCTCAAAGGTGCTCACTTTGTAGAGCTATGCGGTCAGCGTGGAGTCCCACTAATCTTCTTGCAGAATATTACAGGATTCATGGTCGGTCGTGATGCTGAGTCGGGTGGAATTGCTAAGGATGGGGCGAAGCTCGTAACCGCTGTCTCTTGTGTTCCTGTTCCCAAATTTACAGTAATTATCGGTGGTTCTCACGGGGCCGGTAATTACGGAATGTGCGGCCGAGCCTACGACCCCCGCTTCCTATTCATGTGGCCTAACGCAAGAATTTCTGTTATGGGGGGTCCACAAGCTGCCGATGTTCTTGCCACCGTCAAACAGGATCAACGAGCACGAGAAGGATTGTCTCCGATGTCCGGTGAAGAATTGGAAGAGTTCCGTCGACCAATTCTGGAGAAATATGAGACGGAAGGCTCTCCTTACTACTCAACCGCCCGTCTCTGGGATGATGGCGTCATCGACCCACGCGATACTAGGGACGTCTTAGGGCTAGCAATATCGGCGAGCCTTAACGCTCCATTCCCTGACAACGGATATGGCGTATTCAGGATGTGAAATTATGCAAGGCACGAAAATGAGTGATGCAAAACCCGTAGCCGAACTTTGTAGCCTCGAAATAGATGGAGCTATTGCTAGCCTAACACTTCGTCGCTCAGAGGTATTCAATGCCCTAAACGTACAGTTGATTTCAGAACTGGTCGAAGCGCTAAATTGGACCACGCAAAGGTCCGTCGGTACAACTCAATCACTTCACGATTCCGAAGGTTCTCAGTATCTGCGAATAATTGTTCTACGTGGAGATGGAAAGCACTTCTGTGCCGGCGCAGATATCAATATGATGCGAGACGCCGGAGCGGCAACGCCAGAAGAAAATCGAGCAGATTCAGAAAGACTTGATCGTCTATTCTATTCACTATGGGCACACCCTTGTTTTACAGTTGGTGCGATACAGGGCGTGGCCCTTGGAGGAGGAGCAGGACTCGTAGCCTGTGTTGACCATGCGATTGGCGAGCCACGTACAAGAATCGCTCTTTCTGAAGCCAAATTAGGTATTCTGCCTGCAGTAATTGGACCCTATGTATATCGAAAGTTAGGGAGTGCTGAATTCCGAAGACTCTCGATGTTGGCTAGTAGAGTTGGCTCAGACGAAGGCCTACGAATTGGTTGGCTAAACGAGGTAGTCAATTCACCACTAGAATTTGATCAGGCTATCGGAGAAGTAGTTGCAGATGTGATGACTACCGGTCCGATGGCGGTGGCCGAATCAAAGAAGCTGGCCATGACCTTCGATGCTTGGAATGAAGGCGATCAGGAATTACGACTTTGGACACTCGACAAGACCAGCCAAATGCGCGGTTCTAGGGAAGGTCAGGAAGGACTCTCCTCGTTCCTTGAGAGAAGAAAGCCCGATTGGGCACCAGAAGAGTGAGTTGGCACAATGATTCCAGATTGGATGACCTCTGCTCCTCGCCCATTCGATACGGTCTTGGTTGCTAATCGAGGGGAGATTGCAGTCAGGGTTCTGCGGGCTGCTAAAGAATCTGGACTTCGTGGAGTTGCAGTTTATTCCGATCCTGATACAGGCTCTTTACACGTCGAAAATGCAGATCAGGCAGTGCATCTTCCAGGCACCACTCTAGCCGATACTTATCTCAATGGAGATGCAATAATCGAGGCCGCCCGCTCTACCGGTGCTCAAGCGATTCATCCGGGTTTCGGATTCCTTTCTGAGCGGGCTGATTTTGCAAATGCGGTCAAGGCGGCCGGTCTGATTTGGATTGGCCCACCAGCCGATGCAATCGATACTATGGGAGACAAGATATCTGCTCGCCGATGCATGATTGAGTCAGGAGTTCCGGTAATTCCTGGTGAGGAGATATCGATGGGAGGAGATTCCGATCATCTAGGTGTATTGGCAGCCGCAGCGGCACGTGTCGGCTATCCTCTCTTGCTGAAAGCAAGCGCAGGCGGTGGAGGGAAGGGAATGCGAGCCGTACATGAACCCAAGATGTTGCGAACGGAGTACGAAGCTGCGGCTAGAGAAGCAACAGCAGCATTCGGCGACGGTACTGTATATGTCGAGAGACTTCTGAAAGGTGCCCGACACGTTGAGATTCAAGTTTTAGCTGATAGCCACGGGAATTGTATTCACCTAAACGAAAGGGATTGTTCACTACAACGCCGACATCAGAAAGTCATCGAGGAAGCTCCGAGTCCAGCGGTCACTCCTACAATTAGAGAAGCGATGGGAGAGGCGGCTGTTCAGGCTGCAAAGGCAGTCGATTACGAAGGCGCAGGAACTGTCGAGTTCCTACTTTCTGACAGAGGTGAATTCTTCTTCTTAGAAATGAATACACGTCTACAAGTAGAGCACCCTGTAACTGAGATGATTACTGGAATAGACATTGTACAGAAGCAATTTGAGGTCGCCTCTGGCTTACCCCTTGGATTGTCTCAATCAGATATAGGAATCACCGGTCATGCTATGGAAGCTCGAATCTATGCAGAAGACCCCAGCAAAGGATTCCTTCCAGCAATTGGTGACTTAGCGATGTGGCGTGCACCAGCAGGCCCAGGCATTAGGGTTGACACAGGTGTCCGTGAAGGAGATCCGGTCACCGTCGACTTCGATCCAATGTTAGCCAAGCTAATCGTTCATGCTCCAACAAGGACGGCAGCAGCAAGACGACTAGATAACGCACTCTCAGATCTAAGGGCTCTTGGAGTAATCACAAACATCGGATTTCTTCGTCAAATGACTACTCATCCAGATTTTATTTCTGGCGGAATAACTACTGATTATTTGGATTCCAGAGATGTCTCCGATTTTGCTGAGCCCGAACCTGATCCGGCGACTCTTGTGGCAATAGCCGCA
Source organism: Euryarchaeota archaeon UBA126 (assembly GCA_002497025.1). Lineage (GTDB taxonomy): Archaea > Thermoplasmatota > Poseidoniia > Poseidoniales > Thalassarchaeaceae > MGIIb-O1. Next base: position 13,017 of record DAMG01000020.1, on the reverse strand, counting down.
GCAGCTAGTCGGTTCGGACTCGATCGAGCAGGCTCAGGGTCATCTGAGTCATTTATTGATGAACATACAGGGCACAGTGGAGACCCATTCAGGACCTTGACGAGGTCATTTCCTTGAGGTGAAAAGATGGAGTGGAGTATTGGAGAATCGGGTGTTCGCTACACCGCTAAATTATCTGATTCAGAGGGCACACTTAGCCTCGATGCATTAACTCGTGATGGGCACGAAGCACCACATTCTGAGATTGGTATTACCCGAGATTCCCAAGGTGCTAGACTCCTTGTCGATATTGATGGTTCCGCACATATCGCGCATGTAGCAAAGGTCGGTGATGATTGGTGGATTCACATCAACGGGCGAATCCATGTCGTTCATGGTCACGAACCAGGAAGTGCTGATTCGGCCGCAGGTGAGGGTGGTCTAACAGCCCCGATGCCTGGAACTATTCTAGAGGTACATGCAAAAGCTGGACAAAGGGTCCGAGAAGGCCAAACTTTGTTGGTTATGGAAGCGATGAAAATGGAGCATAGAATCCAAGCGCCGAAGGCCGGTGAAGTACTTTCAGTGAATTTTGCAGAGGGAGATAGAGTCGATATGGGAGCGACTTTAGTTGAGTTGGGTGAATAATCAAATACACTGGAAGTTTGTATTATGCAAAACCAGATTGATTTGACAAATAAGAAAAAATATTCTCGATTATCTTCTGGATTAGCATTCTTTTTTTCTGTAATTGGAATTATTACTTCGATTATAGGTCTTCATTTAGTGAGTCGAACAGATATAAATTTAGATCCATGGAATCTCCACATTCCAGTTGATTATGTTTATGGAATGTGTTTCATTGTGATTGGAGCTATAGTCGCATTTACAGCCATTTTGTTTAGATTTTGGCATTTCGTTTACGAAATTTCTCAATAATCATTAGAATTATGCCGGCATTGGATTCAATAATGGCCGATTGTTCGCAATAATCGTGAACGAATTCGACGTTATAGTTGCACTATGTATGGGATTAGGCCTTGCGGCAGCTTCTGGATTCCGTGTTTTTCTACCACCTTTCCTTCTTTCTATTGCGGTCAGAGCCGATGCAGTGGACGTTGATTTGACAAATTCATCATTGGAATATTTCGATTCTAATGTTGCGGTAATTCTCCTAGGAGTTGCTACAATAGCCGAACTTGCAGCATACTATGTTCCATGGGTTGACAACCTGTTGGATTCAATCGCTAGTCCAGCCGCTGTGGTAGCAGGCACAGGAATGACTGCCGTTGTTCTTGAGGGTAATACAGATCCAGTAATCCAGTGGTCTCTAGCAATAATCGCTGGTGGTGGAGTAACCGCAGTGGTTCAAGGTGCAACAGTAGTAACCAGAGGAGTATCAACTGCCATAACGGCCGGAATAGGTAATCCAGTTGTTTCAACGGGTGAAAATATTGCAAGTCTGATACTCTCAATACTAGCAATTGTATTGGCTCCTTTAGCGGCAGTCATGGTTTTGATTCTACTCGCAATGATTCTCAATAGAATGCTGAAGAAATCTAAACCTTCTACCGCCTAAATTCAATTTAGCGGATGGAGAACTGCCTGTCCACCCATATGTGGAACTAGAACGTCAGGAACTCGCACTGTTCCATCTTCGTTCTGATATTGTTCCATAATCGCCACCAACGCTCTACTGGTGGCAACCGCGGTCGAATTCAGAGTATGTACTGCGGAATTTCCTTCGGCAGTGCGATATCTCATCCGTAGGCGATTAGCTTGGTAATCGGTACAATTTGAGCATGAAACAACTTCCTTGTAGGCATTAGCGCCAGGCAACCAAGCCTCTAGGTCGTATTTCTTTGAGGCAACAGTTCCCATGTCGCCTGTACAGATATTTACTACTCTGTAATGCAGACCTAGGCTATCCCATAACTCAACGGCATTGGTAAGTAGCTCCTCATGGTGTCCCCAGGAATCATCTGGATTACAAATGACAATTTGTTCAATTTTGGTAAATTGGTGTACTCTCCAAATTCCTCGATCAGACAACCCATGTGCTCCTACTTCGCGTCGGAAGCAAGGAGATACTCCAACCAACTTAATCGGTAATTCTGATGGTTCGATAATTTCGTCCATTCTCATCGCAGTGAGCGGGTGCTCGCTAGTTGCGATGAGATAGTATTTATCCGGTTCAATACCATACATAACAGTCTCAAAGTCACCTAAGTCAGTGACACCTTCGTAGGCCTCGCGATTCATCATTAGCGGTGGTTGCACCAAAGTATAGCCACGGTCCATTAGAAAATTAGCAGAGTAACTTTGTAGAGCCATTTCTAATCGAGCAAGATCACCCTGAAGAAAGTAGAAGCGAGAACCAGTTACCTTTGCTCCTCTAGCAAGGTCAACCCAATTATTCATCTCGATTAGGTCGTTATGATTGCGTGCTTCGAAGTCTAACTCAGTCTTGTCACCGTGTAAACTGTGTAGTGTATTTTTCTGGTCATCTTCTCCAACCGGTACAGAATCGTGTAAGATATTTGGAACTCGCATTCTAATAGCATCTCTTTCAGCTAAGCATGAATCGACTTTTTCACTCAGTGCATCTATCTCTTTTCCTAGACTTGCGACTTCTGCTAAGATTGAGTCAGCGGCTGCTGAATCACCCGATTTCTTTGCTTCCGCAATACCTCTGGCAGCCTCATTTCGTTTCTTTCTGAGTTGATCGGCATCATACCTCGCCTGCCGCCATTCTTCATCGAGACGGATTACCTCATCGATGTTGTCATGGGGCATCTCTCTCTTGTCATGGTCGGCCCTCAGCACATCCGCGTGCTCTCGGAACATGCTCATGTCCAGCATAACAACCGAACCTTAGGGTTCAACACTTAGCCTTCAATGAATCGGGGAATCTCACTCTTTCAAGCACGATGCACTAGAGGAAGGTGATCGCCTGAAACAATTCCGCAGGCCCGACAGCATAGATTCCACTGATGATGTATCCCAATATCGCTCCGCCGTTTAACAGTGGCAGTCCTGGTTGTGGATTTCCTTGGGCGACGAAGGTCATCAGCAGCACATATCCGAGTATACCTCCGATTAGTGTGCCAATTGCTACAACGATTTGTGCCATGTAGAAAGTACCGTATGGATTCCAAATTTCTGGTCCCCAATCAGGTAGGAAAGAAATTGCTGAGATGACTAACATGCCTGGAAAGATAACATCCCCTAGGCCCATGAATAAGGCATCTCGACTCTTCTTTTTTGGTATCATTCTTTCCTGTCTATCGACTAACTCTGCTTCCATGACATCAGGAGGTGGAAGTGGTGAATCTTGCATAATGTCTCCTTCTTGTTCTAGGAAGGAATACCCCTTTTCCTTTGGAGCCACAAGTAAAACAGGCAGTTTGAGTCCAATCATCGTATCTGCAAGTTCAAGCATATGCTTGCTTTTGTGAACAGCCCAATAATCGTAAATCGCGGCTAAAACCATGAAAATTATGACAAGTGTTGGAACGAATGAAATTCCAATCATCACGATTACTCCTGAACCGACCATTACTCCAACTGAATTCACTACCCACCATTCTGGGTAGCGATGTAATGCGACCATTCCTCCAATGGTTATGGCAAGGGCAGATAGTCCAACAGAAGCGGGCGTAGCGAATCCAAGAACATAGAGAATGAGCAAGGTAAATGGTTGGATGGCATAGAATAGACTCAGTCCAAGGGCGAGCATAACTATTCCCTTGATTAGGTAATCTAATCCCTTTCGGGCTAACCAAATAATTCCCACTGTGAAAATTCCGATCATCAATAGTTCAAACAAAATAAACCCAGATTTTGTTGTCCCTTCCTCGCCGAATGCTCGAGCTTCAGGAATATCGTATAATGGTTGGATGAATATACCGATTCCTATGGTCACAATAAACATCCCAGCCATTCCAACCATGGATTCCCATTGCTCCATCATCATCTCGATGACACTCTCACTTCGGTCGGACACAATCTCCCCCAAGTTCAAGTTCCATATCACCTTGACCCGTACCCGCGCCCTATAGGGGCGCGGCGGTTGTGTAGCAATGGAAGACCGAGAATGGCTCATGGATAGGCGATTTGCCGGCATGAATCTCGGTTTGCAAAGAATTGAGTTGTTACTACAGAAGATGGATAATCCGCAATTGGATTTCCCATCGATTCATGTCGCTGGAACGAATGGAAAGGGAACTCTGTGTGCCTTTCTTTCAAGCGCTGCGGCAAATAGTGGATTGAAGGTAGGTCTGTTTACTACCCCACATCTTGTTGTCATTGAAGAGAGGGTTCGTATCGACGGAGAGGTAATCGATTCGCGTACTTTTGACGAGCATCTTTCTGCGGTTCGTGCTGCTGCTGTAGAAGTTGGAAAAGAATTAGGCGAAGAACCAACCTTCTACGAATGTACATTTGCAATCGCCATGCTAGCCTTTTCTCACGCCGGTATAGATCGTGCAATAATCGAAACCGGATTAGG
>DAMG01000020.1:0-8153 GCA_002497025.1 Euryarchaeota archaeon UBA126 | reverse complement strand
ATCGGACTTGACCACACCGAAATTCTCGGAAATACACGTGAGCAAATCGCACGCGCCAAGGCCGGAATCCATCGTGAGGGTGTGCCGATGGTGGTATACCACCCCGGAGAGGAATCCGTACTGGAGACTATTGCCGAGGTAGCTGGCGACGACTTATATGTCCATGAGGGGATAGAAATTGATGATTACTGGCAAGATTGGTTTATTTTTGCCGGTTATATTGCTACATCATTCGGATGGGAATTACCCTCTGAGAATATCAATTGGCCTGGACGTTCACCAAATTGGCCACCAAAGGATTTGTTCAAATCTAATATTAGGATTAGTGCTGCACACAACGCCGATGGTTTGCAATCAGAATTAATGTCAATTCAGGAACCTACAATTCTCCTCATCGGTATTACTCAAAAGGCTAATCTGGAAGACGCCTTAGCTGATGTAACAAGCGAAGTTTGGCATATGCCAACATTCCGTTACATCATTGTAACAGAACCAACCTCCGGAAGAAACCCAGCTGTTGATGCAGAGGATCTCGCAGATCTGATTTTTTCAAATAGATTGGACGAGCCGAAAATCGAAAGAGATCCAACAAAGGCTCTTGAAATCGCAGAAATCATGTCAAGGCAAGCAGCTTGTGGCATCTCCGTTATGGGGAGTGTATATCTTGTCGGAGATTTGTTGAAATTTGCTGTAGAACGAAGCGACGGCGACCTTTGGGAGCACCTTCGCGTACATTGAGAATCAAAAGGGATGACCCACTTCGGAGGCCAAGTATGACATCCAAGGCAGAGGACAAGGTCGAAATTGTTGTCCAGGTTGAGTCCAAGGACACTAGTTCCAAAGTCATCCTCATTATGCTGATTATTGTTCTTGTTGGATTGGTAATTGCAGTAATGATGGGAGGTGGACCTGATGCCCTTCTATCGAGTGATGATGATAGAGGTGTTGGAAATTGCGGAGATGGTGTAGACAATGACAAAGGAGGTCAAGCTGACCGCGATGACCCTGATTGCTATGCAAACCCAGAAGTTTGGGAGGGCTATGACCCGAGTCGTACAGAGGCCAACCGAGATAACGACCCACCCGGTGGGAGACCCTGAGGTGGAATCATGAGTTTGAAGTGGGATGCACGTTTTCTTGACCTTGCAAAACATATCTCAGACTGGTCGAAGGACCCTTCTACCAAGGTCGGCTGTGTTGTGGTCGGAGAAGATAGAGAAGTTCGTTCAACCGGATTCAATGGATTTCCAAGAGGAATCGAAGATACCGCTGCTAGACTTAACGACCGTAGTCAGAAGTATCCAATGATTTGTCATGCCGAAGAAAATGCAATCATGCACGCGGCTCGAATTGGTATTTCACTCAAGGATTGTACTGCCTATGTTACCTGGCCACCGTGCTCACGGTGCGCCCGTTCTTTGATTCAAGCCGGCGTTAGGGAAGTAGTGTATCCTGAAGATTGTGAGATTCCCGAGCGCTGGGAGGAAGATTTCGCAATCGCAACCAGTATGTTTACCGAATCCGGAGTAAATTATCGCTCGGCCTGATTTATTCAGAAAGCATGACCCAGAGTTCCTCTAGGTCCGAATGTAAGTCATCAAGGCTTCCATCGTTGACTAGTACGAGATCGGCTAGGGCCGCAGTCGCATTGAGGGCTTGACCTGATTCATCTTTTGCAACAGCTTCTTTCTCTTCATTAGCGAAGAAAGTTTCTCTATCGACAATATCTCCTGTTCTTGCACGGACCTGTGCTCTTTGCCAGCGCGCATCCATTCCTGCACGAACTTCGATCAGAATGAAATCATCACGCTCCTGCAAGGCCTCGACTTCACCGGGTGTTCTTATCGAATCGATTACTGCATTCTTTCCATCTAACCTCTCAAGTAACATTTCAGCGAGAATACCGGGTCCGCCGCTTCTGCGTAATTCATTCCCACCATTGATTAAATTCTCTCGCGATTCTTCGATTCCATTCTGTTTTAGATGAGCACGTATGGAATCTGAGCATGATTCACTTGCCAACCCTTTGGATACGAGAAAGTCGACCACGGTTGATTTACCCGAGGCATAGCGTCCAGTCAGCCCTATTAGCACATGACCCCGAAAGGTTGGCATTCAATATCGCTTTCTAATTCCAATAGCGCCTAGTCTTGGCATATTGCAGTTCTGCATTGTGTATGGCGCGGAGTAATGCGACTCGGTTTCCACGAGATAGACCTCTCAATAATCTAGTTGCGGTTTCCTCACCAACTCCCCTACCCATCAAGGCTAGAACAGCATCGTGTCCATGAGTTTGAATTAGTTCTGCATTCTTCTGCATTCTTGCACGTTCTTTCGGGTCTTCGCTAGTTACCCAGCCGGTTAGCATAGATTCCATGCGCTCAGGAGAGCAAGCTCGCATAGTACCGCCACATTTCCCACAAGGCTCGATACGCTGTTGCATGCGACCAACTCTGCTTCGTGACTTTTCTTTGCAATTGAGACAGATTAAGACTGCGCGTTCAGCCAACAGCCGAGTCTCCAATCTTTCCCGAAGTTGTTCATCTGACCACGCAGGTAGCAACAAGTCTCTTTCAGATTTTGCCGATAGTCCAAGTGGACCACTAGGAGTATGGAAAATCTCCAATTCACCTTGTTGAATATCTCGAATTAGATCCATTGTTCCTTCAATATCCATTCTTTCATGGAATAATTTTGATAGGGCTTCCTCAACAACTGGAGTGCCTCGATATCTCTGCATTAGACCTTGCATATTGACTCGACGTGGGTCGGCTGCCTTCTGCAAAACCCCCATTTTCCTAGCCACTTGTACCATCCTCCATCTAAGTGCTCTGCCATTCGGAATTGTCATCCTAAGGACGGCTTCAAGAGCATCAGGGGAGGTTGTAGTCAACCATTCAATAACATGAGCAGCGGTAGTTCCTGGGACTTGGAAAGCTATTCGATATGGGTCGATTAGAGTAGTGCCCATCTTACCTTCACGCATCGATCCCATCGCTTGAATGAAGTGAGCCAAAGTCTCGTTTATTTTACTCCCTCGACAGGTATTCAAGACAACAGCGTTGTCTCTACTTTCGATAGTTAAGGTGGTATCAGTAGGCAATTTTTCCGTCGCATCTATGTGTTCTGCAACCGCATTCAATAAGTCTGCTCTGGCAACCTCTGACAGAGGGTAATTTTCGAAATCGATGTCCCCTTTTCTTGCATCCATTACTCCAATTGCATTTGCGGCACTTCTCCTCAATCTACCGACTTCCAGAGCCACTTCGATTGGCACTGGGGGCAATTCCCCTGCCCATACCGGCGCCTCTCCAGTATCCTTTACGGGAGCAACCAACAATTCACTTTGTTCAGGGTCAGCATCGACAATCATCCAAGTTCGACCAGCCATAACGAATCTTCTTGGCCGACCAGCATCATCTTCACCTACATCATTCAGAGAAAGTACGAAGGCTTCATCGACAGAACCCAAAATCCCTCTAGTTACAGCATCACGGACTTTGTAGGCAATTTCGTCAGGAATCATAGAGATATGTTCGGTACGATTTCTACCTAATTTTCCGGCGGGTGAAAACCATCCAGAACTAAGAGACTCCGGCAAGTGTTGAACCATTGCTCTTCGCCAACGCGACTTCTGAGTATCTTCATATTCCTCATCCCAAGGAGGCCTTTCCTCCGGTACTAAATCTGCAGGCCTTGCACCGACGTTTGCTTTCTTAGCCAAACCGTTCCATAGTTTTGGATGCCAAATTGTTGGGTCTGATTGCCTTGGCTTTTCGATTAATCTAAGTAGCCACCTATCGTCTAAAACTCGTAGTACTGCTAGTGTATCTTCTTCGGTCCATTGTGGAAAAATAGTCGAGCGTTTTAGTAATTCAGTAGCCTGAGATAAAGAAACAACACTTCTTTCCGCAGCCATTTGAAGAAATTGATTCGCAGCGACAATGGCCGGATCGTATCTCCATTCAACCCCCTCTAATTCACCAGCCATTGCACGTCTTGCAATTACTGCACACTCTGCGATATCGTCAATTTCCCAAGCCAAGATATCTCCTCTTCCTGTTCCTCCCAGATGATGCTCAGCTCGCCCGACTCGTTGCAACATTCTGTCAACAGCCCTCGGGCTGTTCAATTGGTGGACTCTTCGAATGCTACCGATATCAATACCCAATTCAAGGCTTGAAGTGCAAATTAATCCATGTAATTCACCAGCCCGAAGAGCTTCTTCCATCTCCCGCCGAGTTTCTGCTGCGAGGCTTCCATGATGGACACCAACTTGGATTTCAGGAACAATCGAAGCCAGTCTTTGAGCAACCGTTTCCGCGGTAGATCTTGAGTTCACGAAAACTAGAGAAGGTGAGTCTTCAATGAGTGTTTGAGCAAGATGCCGTAATGCGGCAATAGATTTTGGAGAAATCGCCCATTCACCTGCTAATAGGTCATCTTCGGCAGTAGGAGTTTCTCGATGTACGGTTACCTTGGTGGTTCTCGGTGCCGGACCAAAAATCGGTTTTGCCCCGTCCGACATCCAATTCGCAACCTCGTCTGGATTGCCAACAGTGGCTGAAAGGCCTACTCTCTGGAATCTTCCACTATTTCCCTCCAAGGCAGAAATTCTCTCAAGTCCGATTAGAAGTTGTGCTCCCCTCTCACTTGCGGCTAAATCGTGAACTTCGTCCAGAATAACAGCCTTTACTCCAGCTAAGTGCTTTCTCAAACGGCTTCCCAGCAACATTATCTGAGCAGTCTCAGGAGTTGTGACTAGCAAATTTGGAGGATTCTTAGATTGCTTAGTTCTCTCTTTTTGGCTGGTGTCACCGTGGCGTAGTCCTACACTTATTCCAAGTGGTTCGAGTAAGTTGGCCAATCGCCTATCTATATCTCGGTTTAATGCTCTAAGGGGTGTAATATAGAGTATCGAGAGAGAACTCCATTCTTCTTTTAGGGCTCTCGAAGCAATTGGAAGAACCGCCGCTTCTGTTTTTCCGCTACCCGTTGGCGCGACTAAAATTCGGTTCTCTCCCTCAACTAAATCTTCGGTTGCAGCCTCTTGCACTGGAGTCAATTTCCAGCCTCGCTGCTCAACTAATTCCCGCACTTGCGGGTGAAGGAGTTGAACAGCCGGGGTGAGCATTAGGATGAAGGCAAAGACCGACCAACATGAATAGATTGGTTCTAGGTTGGTGTTCGTTTTTCGTAATACAAATCAAGGGTGAAGAGGAATTTCATCTGTCCAGTGTTCCATTTTATTGAGAGTTATTGTAACATTCGTCAGTTCTCCTTGTTCCCAGTAATCAACTGCAATGAAAGTTGGCCTATTTCCAACCTCCTCCCAACATAACAAAGCCCTATTCAACAGAGTTTCGTAATCGTTCACCTGTGCTGCTTTATTTGCATCAGCAAGACCGAAAGTACTCAGCCAGTTATTCATATGCCAAACAGGTTGGGCTGAATCTCCTCTTCCTAGATTGCAAGACATCTCCTCCTGTTCGGATTCGCCATAAGGCGTATCCCAAGTATGTTTCCAAGCCGGTAATAATTTAGAAAAATTTTCTTCGTATTCAAGTTCAATATAGATTACAACATCGATTTTTGCTAAAGCCATGTCACCGATTGATGGCCATGGAGTGCCTAATTCATGGATGAATGCTCTATCTAAAATTCCGGTTTCATTGAAAAGATATTCTAAATGTTCACCGGGAACTCTGTGATTTTGAATTAACAGACTGACGACATCTCCGGTGCTGTTGTTGTGTAGAGATCCTAGATCCCTCAACCAAGAGAATGCGTCTACACTTCCAAACAAGCACGGAGGAGCATTTGCGACACCTATGGCATGACAAAACACAATATCTTCCTTATCATTTTGTAATTCAGAAGGATGATACGGGTCTAGCATAAATGCTCTTATGCCGTCATTCCATTGACTTTCTAGACCAGTTAAATGATTTATTCCCGCAATAATTCCATCTTCAGGTGTGGAAAATGAATTGTGTGATTCTGCAAATGTGAAATCATCATAGTTCCTAAGACAATATTCACTTCGTCCATGGCAGGTGATCTTACTTTCCGCGTCACGCGGATCAAAGCCTCTCTCTTCTTCCCAATCGTTGGGTAAACCATCTCCATCAATATCCAAATCTACAGTATCACATATGCCATCGTTATCGATATCTGAAGGTATTGAAGTGTTTTTTTGAGGGTCACTATTGCAATTTATCTCTAATGTGTTATTGAATCCGTCTCCATCAATATCTTGGTCCTCTTCGTCAGAAATACCATCATTATCCATATCAGGAGGGGATGGTGATGTGCAGCCAGAAATAAACAAGACTAGAGCGATTAATGCAGCATTGACTGTACGATTCATGAGGGCACGGCAGATTGATTTAAACATGAATCCATTGGAACGTTACGCGACAAGGGACATAATCCATGAGCGGAACCCAGTGGGCGATGGCAGGGCCGCTCAAGCTTCTGACGAACACCTTCCAGCGATGGTGGATGGGTCAGAAAGACAACCATTTCCGAATAGTTTCGTCTTTGACAATACTATCTCTCGCCGCAACAATCTGGGGTATTCTATTCTTGTTTGTCTTAGGTGGTACGACAGACGACTCAAAGGAAATGTGGGTTCCTTGGAGTTGGCTTGGTTTAATCGTTGGAGGAGCTCTAGCATTCTGGATGGTACCGGAATTTATGGTTTACCTTGGTCACAAGGCTGCCCTTGACGAAATACTTCTCCTGGATTCCCGGCCAGAGGTTCTCAGGCGGCGTAAGGAGGCGGAGGAGGCCGCAGATATGCTTGGGCCAGGCTACCAATCCCATCTTGTGAGACTTTACAATGAATTGGGGATTAAAGTCGGTTCCAGATTTAGACACATTAAACCTGCAGGAGCAAGGTCAATAGAATCCATGACGGAGATATCTGAAAATTCCGTAGAAAGAGTATCTGAGCCTTGGGATGAAATTTCTTTAGAATCTAATTCAAACGATTCTTCCACATATTCTAACACTTGGTGGAATACCACAAACTCTCGATTGTCAACATTGCTTCCTGGGGCCAAGATTTTGCGGGACAGAGATGCAAATCGTACAATTCTAGGTTTCACATCAATTAGTGCCGCCCTCTTGCTTTACAACATGATTTTTGGCCTCGCTAAACAGGGAGGTGGCCCTAGGGAATTCACCGTAGATCTAACCCTATGGCTTGCTGGAGACTCTTCGATTCACTCAACCGCTCCCCATTTTGATGGAGTTAGTCTCCTCCTCGCCACTGCCTCTTTGACCATGGTGTTTTTGACTAGACCTGCTAATCTGGAAGACTCGTCTGATACTGAAATTAGCAAGGCACCGACTCACATTGAGGAGGAGTGATTGTGGATATTCAAGTACTCAAGCGAGAGGCAAGTCTTGCAATAGGATTGGTCATACTTCTATTGGGCTCGATGACTATTGCAACTGGCACTTATCCACCTATGGTCGTGGTCGAATCTGGTTCGATGATGCATGACCCTGAGCAAGGTTCTGTTGGGGCAATAGACCCAGGTGACTTAGTCCTAGTAATGTCTCCTGACCGCCACCAAATAATCACCTTTGCAGAAGCAACACAAATTGGTGGTAAGCACGAGGGTTACGAAACTCATGGAATGCCCGGAGATGTGATCATATTCAGGAAGAATGGTGGCAGCGATACTCCTGTAATTCATCGTGCTTTATTCAAAGCTGTAGAGAATCCTAACGGAGGTTGGGACGTACCAGGAACAGATATTGTAGCCGCAGATTCAATTACCGTGGAATTAGATTACGATTGCTACCATGGTAATTCGAAACTAACGGTTAGTAATTGGGTTCCTCAACATGAAGGCTACATTACCACAGGAGATAATCGATGGAGCAACGGCTGCCAATACGATCAGCAATCACTAACTGATGAAAATGGTGAGTTGGTTACCGCAATCAAGGATGAGTGGATTATTGGTGTCGCTTCATTGGAAATCCCTTGGGTAGGTGCTGTGAAACTCTATGCTAGTGGCACAGACGGTCAAGTCACTTCTAATTCTTGGAGTAATCTTGCTGTTATGGTGGCTATAGTAATATCAACCCCAGTCATCATTGAGATGATTACAGACCGATTAAATGGCAAGAAAGAA
>DAMG01000047.1 GCA_002497025.1 Euryarchaeota archaeon UBA126 | reverse complement strand
AGGATGCTCAGCGCAGACAATACAGCAGAAAGATTCGGGGTTTGGATTTGTCTTCACTAAACTGCTCGTCTCAGTCACTCGATTCGTCATCCAAGGCTTGGAGAATTCTACGATTTTCTGCACGTGATCTGAAATACAATACCACAACTAATATGCCACCAATCGCGGTCAATCCGTAAATTAGAATCTGTTCGTTATCTTCGCTCAACCAACTCAGCCCAGAAGAGACCTCAGCGGTTACTTCCAAGTCTAGAGGTTCGCCTGCCACCGGCATGCCCTTTGGTTGTACAGTAATGGTGAATCGGTAGGTATCATCTTGCACCATTCCTGCGGGAGGGGTGACCCTTACGATAATCGTTCTTGAATTACCTGGGGAGAGTTCAAACTCATCCTCGATTACATTAACTGTCCACCCTCGGAGAGAGTCGCTAGTTAGTATCTGGACGGTTTCAACAATATTTCCATGATTTGTAACATGTAGAATGAACTCAACACTTGTCGTCTCACCTGTAGTTAATTCATCCTCACCTTCTAGGGTAAATCGTAAATCGTGTATTGTTCTAACTTCAAAAATCAAGTCTACACTGGTGCTTTCTGCAGCGTTCTTCTCAGAAGATGCGCTGACCTTTACAATGCCTGTTGTTCCGCTAGAAACGCCTTCTAGGACTTCCAATTCAATTGTCACTAGGACTCTGTCTCCTGAAGGAACTGCAATATTTCCATCTACCGCTACTCCATTGATTAGAACTCGGCGGAGTACTGAAGATTCCATACCTGTCATAGAGATGACTGCACCATCACCGCCGGGGAAGTTACCTGTATTCTCTATCCAAAAACTGACTTGCGTGGACCCCCCAGGTGGAAGAACAATATCCATTTGACCTGCAATTGGCCCTGGCATTTCGGGAGAGATGGCCATGCCATAATCGTAATTCGAGACTATCACACTAATCGTCTGCTCTATCTTCTCACTCGTTCCAAAAATTGCTATGCGCGACAGGATTGTTACCGAATCTGCATCTTCCTCTCCTTCCACCGTTACGTCAAGGAACACCCTTCTAGATTCTCCTGGATCAAGAACAATTTGAGTAATTGAGTTTCCAGATGTATCGGAATATGATGCTGCCCACATTGGAGGGTTGCAGCCAGTTTGATCATTGGGGTCACAAACCTGTAGTTTGAATGTGTCTCGAATATTACCCGTGTTAACAATATCAATTGGGAACTGAACTACTTGGCCTGAACGACCAGTTTGCTGAGTCGAAAGTATGTCTGCAGTAAGGTCATGTCTTGCGGCTACGGAAACTGTTAGAACTCTGCTATGCAATATGGTTGTTGAGCCACTCACAGTCACACCGAATTCAACATTATTGTCCCCTGCTAGAGCATTTGAGGGTACATTTACTGTAGCAGTTAGTGATTCTTCATTGTTAGAATTATGCTTACTGTTTATCGTCACAGAAGACTGAGAAAAAGAAATTTGCCATCCTTCTGGAAGGTCCATTGTTGTTAGAGAAAACGTATCTAAACCATTACCGCGGTTTTCTACGGTTATAGTAACTGAATCGGATGTTCCTGGTTCTACATTGGATAATTTCGAGGTACTCAGTGTCAGTCTGGCTTCATGAACCTGTCCTATAGTCACTGTGAGTGTTTGTTCACACCCAACCCCTTGGTTTGAACGGCCTTGTATCTTTATTTCGATCTGTGAACCGGCCTCAACTGAATCGTCGGGTGTTACTGAGAAAGTGAACGTATGACTGTCATCAGAATTTCCTGGTTTGGCTAATAATGCAGACCTCGGGCTATCAAATTCAATCCATCCAGAGATATCTGTTCCAGGAGATTGGGCTTGGGTTTGGACTGTCCATTCAGTATTTCCAATATTTTCTACCTCAAAACTATTTGTCGCTGTCTGGCCAGGGTCGAGATTGTGGGAAGAAGTCTGCAGTGAGCCATCACATTCCTTCACTTCTGGCACACTCAATTTGAGAGTGAGATTGTCCTCGGCTCTATCGGCGGCATTCGGATCATTGGTTACCGTAGCCAAAAGGAGGAAGCAATGCTCTCCTGCTTCGGTTGAGCTACCGTCGGGAACATCAACGGTTACTTCGACGGTTTCAGTATCTCCTGAATCCAACTGAACTACGGTAGGGTCTACCTCAGCGGTAAGGTCATCCGATTCACAGTCGTTATCACTGGTCATCTCCAGTTGTACATTGGCCTGTTGTTCGCCCGTATTCTCAACCTCAACTTCCCAGACTACTGAATCGCTTCCATCAAATTCAACATCAGTCTCATCGGTTGATAATTTGACGGCATAGAGGCCTCCGCCGTCTCCTGCAGTGGTTGTTACGGTTACGTCGGCATTCTTGGGCGCCCCAGCTCCACCGGTTGCTGTCGCTTGGACGGTTGTTTCGCACTCTCCATTTGCCTGCTCATTTACACTGACGGTAAGTGTTACTTGTTCAGATTCTCCGCCGCCTATGGTTCCAGATACCTGTTCTATAGTCGAACTGAAGCCGTTACAATTAGATGAGTCCTGTTGAGTACTCAGGCTAACCGCCATATCATCGTCGCCATCATTATGGATTGTGATGGTATATTCTGCCGGGTTATCTGCATCTGCTTCCTGAGATGTTGGGCTGGCAGTTAATCGGGGATCTATCTCGGCCTGAACCAATGGAGATAGCATCGTGATTACTAGCAATACCGTCAGCAGACGGGCCGAAGAAGCACGATTCATCGATTGGCCGACAATCGGGCCCCTCTAAGGGCTTCGGGCTATGCGACCCATTAGGGTCGCGATTTATGCGTCGACTAACTCGTTCCAATCGGCATTGCAGTGAAGGCACTTTCCGAGTGAAAGAATATCACATCCACCTACTTGACCTGGTCGATGATAACGAGCCCCGCAACTACCGCAAGCTAAGGCTTCACCAACGATGATATCACCACTACAGACCCAGCATTCAATACCAGAACCGCTTTCTTTTTCAGTGATATTTAGAGAGTCGGTAATCTTACTTACAGCTTCGTTTGCCATTATTGATTCCAAATTGCCTCCCCTTTGTTGGAACACATAGAATCCGCCTCCTGCAAGAATAGCGATTAGTAGAATAACGAGGATAGGAATTAGAGTAGATGCCATGTTGTTACTCTCGCCTCTTGCAGGCATCACATCGACCTCAAAACTGAAAGTAGAATCTTGAATAAGTTCTCCATTTCTTAGTGTCAACTGAATAGTTCCGTCACTACCGCTGTCAGGAGTAAATTCTATCACTATAGATCTTGATTCTCCTGGACTTAATATTACTAACAATTCATCGTCGATGAAAATACCCCAATCACCAGGAGCATTTACATCAAGTCTGTGATTTATTTGCGAATTCCCAACATTCTGAATGTCTATTGTCATCTGAACTGGGTATCCTTCATGGGCAAAAGATTCGGTGCGTAAATCCCAAACTACGGCCGCAACCGAATCAACAAACAGTGAAATAGAATTTTCAATAACAACACCTTCTCCTTCCATCCTTAGAGTAACTACTGGTTCCGAACCCGCTTGTTCTGAGACAGGAATAGTAACTGTGCACCAGATTATACTACTTGCTCCAGCGGCTAGTGATGATGGTGTGCTGGGGCAGTTTGCTTCCCAATTGTCATTATTAGGAACGATGATTGAAGTCGTTGGGCGCCAAGTCGAGGTGCCTTCATTCTCAACCTCCCATGCCAAATCAAAACCTGTTCCAACTGGATGCGCACCAACTCCTAGGGGTGTTGGTGATGTTGTTCCATCGGCTAATACTACTTGGTGGAATGCAAGACTCGGAATCGCTGCTGATAGAACATCGATGGTTCTATTCCAATCCAGTGAGAAGCCATCATCCGTAGCGAATCTTAGTTTGAAATCACCACTTGTTGCTCGGCCATTTCCTTGCAAAGTAACCGACCAAGTTGTGGTTTCTCCTGCCGGTGCTTCCAATGTGTTGAGTCCACCAACAATCGACCATCCAGATGGAATCGATCTCTGATATGGAGTCATGGTTAGGTGACGGTTACCCGTATTCAAGAAATCAATTTCGAGATTCAGAGTTTCATCTGGAGCAATCTCGTATTGAATCCCGTCACTAATAGGAGTTGCAGAAAGTTGGTCGATAGCCATCACCTCTAACGTAATAGGAACTGACCAAGAGTCACTACTGACTCTAGAATGGACTGTCAGACCAGCATCGAAATTCAATCCTGCTGGAATCATAGCACCTGGTGGGTTGACGGTTATGTCGATTGATCGACTCTCTCCCACAGCAAGAGTTCCGGTTGAACCGTGGGATGAGCCTTCAAAGGCTCCTAAAGTATCCAGACCCAGATGCCAACCAGCAGGCGAGCTTAACTCTACATCGTAAGTTTGAGGCCCATTACCTTCGTTGGTTACGAATACTTGTAATTGGGTTTGCGAAATAGGGCTTACTGGAATTTTGCCAGATGTAATTAGCACATCAGCTGCTGCTAGTATTGGCACATCGAAATACAGATCTAACTCAGACTCAATATCATTCTCGATATCCGTTCCGGTTACCGTCATCACATATGTTCCGGGTTCAGGAGGAGCCGGATGAATAAGCGTGAGGCCTACCTCTACCGATTCTGCCTCTTGCAGATTAAAGGTGTTTGAAGTAAGTGAGGAATACCAATCGAATACAACACCATCACTCAACCTTACAGGAGGACTTGTTTCGATTGTTGCATTAGTTTCGAATAATGCAGTATTAGTTAGAAGCATATTCCATGATGTGGAACTGTCATCTGCTTCACCCAAAGTCATGAATGGTTCATCTGATGTCACCCTGACTCCTGGAGCGCTAATTATCATCGTATGAGTTAGTAGATTATTTCCTTCATTTGATTCCTCTACCAAATCATTTGGATCTATGTGGAAAGACAAATCGACTAAACCTTCAGTAGATGGAGTCCAATTCCACTGTACGTCTACTGACTCACCTGGACCCATCGAAATAGTTTGAGTTGATATGTGGCTGCCATCGGCCCTAGCCATCACATCAAGATTTGAAACCGATCCAGCCCCAAGATTTTCTACGGTCACCTGAATCTGAACAGGATCTCCAATTTGTGGGATTGGTGGGTTGATTGATACGTCAGGAGCAAATGTTGGGTCGGGCGATAGATCGTTTACGTTGACTCCCCTTACTGCTAAAGCATACGGTTGCCAAGTCCTACTTCCTCCATGATAATCATCAGTTACACGAACTGTCCATGTGCCAACGCCTGCATTATCTATCAGCACTACTTCGACGTTGTTTTTATCGTCAAAATTACCACCCGCAATTGATTTCCCGCCGCTGAAAACATTACCTTTGAAGGAAGTCCCTCCGTTAGGGTGAATCACCTCTAGGTTCAGGTCATTACGCAATTGATTCGTAGTCTGGGAAGAGCCTGGATAATCTGACCAGGCTAATACCACTTTGAGTGGTTCTGCGCCTCTTGTTATATCGAAGGTATATTCCTTGGTTTGACCGGAAGAAATACGACTACGATCATCGACAAAAATTCCTTCATCACTATCTGGAACAAGTGAATTGACAAGATTTACCCTACCCCAACCCTCGTCATTGTTTGGAATGTTTCTAGCCCCCATATCTTGAGCGCCGAGAATTAATAGGGCCTTTACTAGCGCTCCTTGAGGCGCGGGCCTATTTGCAACATCCATGAGATATTGTCGCACTAAGGTTGCAGCACCCGCCGTTGCTGGTGTTGCCATCGAGGTACCGCTGTACTCAATGTACCAATTATTCGACCAGCCAGAAGATGCTTGCTCGGCTTCTTGGGAAAGACATGAACGGACTCCGTCACCTGGGCCTACTAAATCCGGCTTAAGTCGTCCATCGTCAGTAGGTCCTCGGCTACTCCAATAGTACATTTCATCCGGTGAGCCACTGTATCGGTTCTTGTGCCCACCAACGGTGATTACATTCTTCGCTGTACCGGGTGGAGATACGCCATCGTTTCTCTCGTTTCCTGCTGCAAAGAGAACTGTCATCCCATCATAGTTCCAGTATTGGTCCCAAGTTGAAGTTCGGTCATCCGCATCTTCGGATTGGGTTGAGTATGAACCGAAACCGCTGCCTGCACCCCAACTATTTGTGTGTAAGCGAGCGCCTGCGTTGTAAGCAGAATTCAACATACTATTGATTCCGTAACTGTATAGGGCGCCGGTGTCATCATCCTCCATCGCTTGAAAATATAGGTCAGCTCCCGGCGCTACTCCCTCATAGTTACCACTACTTCTCATTCCGGAACCTAACACAGTGCATGCAACGTGAGTCCCGTGTCCATCGGATAAGTCGGCGGTAGAGGAATCTCCTGGTGTAACTGAAGTTCTACCGACAATGCGGTTGTTGAAATCTCCATGATCGTGATCTATTCCCGAGTCCCCGACAGCAATAGTTTGACCCGCTCCATCTATATCTGTAATGAAGAATGATTCAACCGTATTGATTCCCATATGGCTTCTAGCATTGTCATTCTTTAGTTCCAAAACAGGTAGAGGAGCTACATATGCTACAGCAGGGTCTTCAAGCATGCTGGCTAAGTTAGAAAGTTCAATTTCACCCCAGTATCGGCCCTCCTCAGGACTCCATCCATCGGTAAGCCACTTACTTGCAACATCTGTAAGAGAACTTTCCAAACCAAGCCCTGGTTCCATATGCCTCTGTAAGTTATCATCCTTCCAGCCAAGTATCTCAACCATAATCGAGCCATCCTCAATCACTGTCAATAATGGGTGAACAAGTAGTCCGGTTGGAACTGGATGTACTGCAACAACTACAGAATTAATTGTTAGCTTATCTAATTCCTGAGGAGTTCCTTGAACCAAGAAGCCGGAGGGGGGAACGGTTGTTCGTATCTCAACTTCCGCTGAGGATTCTAATTCCAGACGAGCATCCCAAATTCCCACATCACCATCAACAACGACCATTGCCAAGTCCAAACGAGAATGGGAAAGAGAATTTGGTAAATGAACGGATGGAATCAATCCCGACTCGGTGTATACTCCGATGCTAGAATCAGCATAGTTGTCCCTAACTCTCTCAAATCCCTCTGTCACGGTTGGGGATTGAAGGTCTTGGATTGAATTGGGGTCGGCAGCTATTTCTATGCGATTTACAGACCAATCTAGAGACTCTGTTGAACCTTCGGCTTGGTTGATATTAAAATCACCAACTGGAAACAAGGATATTAGGAATAGTCCGATTAACGCAACGGCAATTCTCTGTCCCATGAATCAGCCCCCAATTGAGTCGCCTTTCAGTATTCGGGTCGCATGCATTTCGAATAATTCACGACCTAAGGTCGTTTCAAAGGAAGTGCATAGGTGCCGCATAAGTAAACATCTCCATAGTCCAACTCCCTACATTGTAGGTCCATCTTTCATTATATTGTGTACCACGATAAGTATAATCTAAGATTATCTCAATGGTGTAATTTTCCCAAACTGAAGCACCCGGGGCAATCAGTTCTAGGTTATCACCAGCAATCGAAGTATGTGCGGCAATTTCATCGGTTTGGAAGGTAGATCTGGCAATTTCATTACTATCATCATCTAGGAATCTGATATCTAATTGGACGTCAGTAATTGAACGGGATCCTTTGTTGTCTAATTCAACCAAAACAACATGACCACCGACTCCTTGGAGATAGACTACATCTACAGAAGTTCTGTCGTATGGTACTATCCAAGTTCCAATGATCATGATTCCACTCAGTATCAGTAAAACAGCTACAGAGGCGAAAATAACTCTGCTCGGTCGAACTTTCTCAACACGCTCTCCGACGATTTGAAGAATCTCATGAGCACGTTCAGTTGCGGCGTCAGAATCCTCTGATTCCTCATTTTCAGAGCGAATTTTATCCAATAATCCCAAATTAATCACCTCCCAAGAAAGTAGCACATAGTGTCAAAACTCCAGATGAAAATGGTTCTGGGACTATGATGTGGTGAGTTGAGCCTTCAAAACCAGGAATCAGATTTAGAAGAGATAAGTCGGATGCTAATCCATTGACCCCAATACTCGTTCCGGTAGGGACTCCTCCCGTCGTTTGAGCATCGAGGAGGACGCCTCTAAGATCAAATGTTGTACCAAGTGCATCAACTTCAGCGGAAGCACGAGCTGAAGCGATTATTCTCCCGCCTTGAACGTCTTCCAATTCGATTACGCTGTATGGGCCTACAATCTCAACAACTCGGATAGTTGCACTTCGAAGATTTTCTCCAAGAGCCTCTACTTCCTCAATTACCAAAGGAGGTGTTGTAGGCATATTCGAAGCTCTTAGGTAAATTCTCTCAACACCGTCACCACCGCTTCTAATTGCTAGACCATAATCGGAGGTTGGCTTAATCACCATACGGTCCGTCAATCCCTCAGCCAGAAGTATCATATCGCCGCGATTATTTATCGCTCTTCCATTGGCCTCAATGTATAGCGACATTCCGCTATCTGATGCTGAGAAATCAAGAACCGGAGTACCTTGGAATGCCAGGGTTTTCGTGATATCATAATCTACGTCTGCTTCTGTGGTCAGATTAATCGAATCAGGAACATCGGTTAGGAAGACCGTAGCAGGCCACCATGCACCTTCCATCCACTGCATCTGTTGCAACATGATAGAATCTACCGCTGGGCCGTCCCGACGATATTTTTCTGGTACAATCATGTCAATTGATATTGACGTACCAAGGCTGGCCAGCAAATCTATTGATTCTGGAATATCGTTGATTAACATCTCTGTTCGTGCACCTGCGTCCCTGTTAATTAGCTCTGCATGAATCCAATCCAGTCTATTTGATAGTACGAATCTAGTGGATGTAGTTACTTCATTAATTCCACCACTGGTTTCCCTGATGGTGAATTGGGAGTCAATACCCAAATTAGTGGCCTCACCAACAGTCAAACCTTGTAATGTAAGCATGAGGTCTTGTCCATTTACACCCTTTGCATTGAGCATGAATTCGCTTCGTGCTGGGAGCCATCCCTCCATACCCAACATAATTGTCCAATCATCACCGTCTGAATTAGGCATACGACTAACGGTGATATCGATTAATGGAGGTAGATTTGGAATCCACCCTCTAATATGGAAACCGTCAGAAATCCCACTAGGAGCTGCGTTCATAGAGATACCATGAACCCATGCCGGTTCTTCCGCAGTACCATTGCCCTGACTTGCCTCAAATATGAGATCAAATTCACTATCTGCATCTAGTTCTAGGCCATAAGAAAAGGACCCGTTTCCACCGGTTGAACCGGTAGAAATTTCGCTGGTAACTCCAGAAAGGACCGTATTTACTGAACGACCAAGGTCAGCAAATCCTCCTAGGAAAAAGGCAACTCCAGAAACTCCTTGAGAAGTATTCAATTCTGGGATGACTAAATTATTCCCCGCATCGGCTCCCGTTGGGATATCTACTGAAACATTTGAAGGCAATGGATCGATAAGTACCAACGCGGAAAGGCCCCCTTCATCTTGAGTTGGTGCATGATCAACATTGATGCTCATAGTACGATCTCCTGCTACGGACATAAAGGCGGTACCTTGTCCCATTGCACCTGTTGCACCAGCTACAGCAGGGGCTTTCCATCCAACCTCTTGCAGACCAGAAATCCTAGTCGAAATTGTCGAGGTCCCATCATCGGGATGGTGATGGAAGAGGAAGTGATCTCCACTCATCGTTACTGGATTTTCAGCATCCGTTAACTGTGCGTGAATTGTCGAAATAGGAGTTGATGCTGTCCATTTCGTTGTATCTCCAAATTCAACAGTAAAGTCGGCGGGAATATCTAGAATATGGGCAGCTTGTCTCTGACTTCCTTCAATTCCAGTATAACTAATTCTATCTATAGTGGAACTGGCAGTATAGGTAGCTAATTCTGGAGTTAAGTCCGCTGTTACGTTATCCGGAATGTCGGAAATCCATAGTCCTTGATGTGCAGCATCTTCGAGGTTTGAAGGTTGATGATCGATGTAAAGGAATGTGAACGATTGTTCAGATGATGTTCGGAGAGAGAATGACTGGGAGTCAGTTTCAATTTCATCTATCAGAGTAAATGCACTGAGTCCGCTGAATCGTAAACTTGCAGCTACCTGTACTAATGGAGTCTGAGGCCCATTCCGTCCCTGTACAGTGTCTAATCCTCTATCCTTGGACAAGATTAGATGATCGCCAAACATGGTTGGATGAGGGCTTGAGCCAATTTGTAGACCTACCTCGGATATTGCCCTAGATTCCCTCTCTATCCTCCAATTGTTGTGCATTAGTAGATGGAGTGTTTCACCTGAGAGGCCTCCTGAGCCTCCAACACCTCCGCTGATTACATCCACCGTAGCGGATGGAATATCATTCAATATAGTGCCAATATCAAGGAATAAATCGACGATATTTATCAGAACCACATCTAAAATTCTAGACAGGAAATCGAGATTCTGGGCCGAATCAAGGCTTGTATCTGCATCCTCGGCTCCTCCTAATTCAAATGAGCCAAAGAAGACTAAAGCAGTGGGTATTTCTTCAGCTGTAATTTGGATTCGTCTATGGTCTGTGTCTGTACCTCCACGTTTCATCCAAGAGTGATATTCTACAGATTCTAGAGACTGTACCGAACGAACCAGAAGTAAAGTCTTAGGAGGATATGCAGGATTAACAGGCAAAGAAGGATCATCGACATTTTGAGACGTATCTCTTGTGAAATTCTTTACTCCAATAATCAAACCCAGACGATTTGGTTGTCCGCCTGGTAATTCGGGTTCTGATTTAGAACCTAACATCGTGAATGTACGGTCTATCTCCTCTGTGGTCAGACTTCCTTTCGGCATACCTCGGAACCAGCCACTTGAGTCGGTCACATTACCGTAAACACCATCGGAATTATCAGGAGGGACTTCTGACCGATTTTCATGAAAGTGGATATGTAAATCAGCCCTCTCATCAGCCCAATACTCAACCGTAGTCAAACCATTTTCTCCTAAATCACCAGTTCCATCTGCAAGGGTACTATCGGTTCTAATGGTAACTTCGACCTCTTCTGGAAGGATGGTTGCAAGTCGGTTAGGATGTACTGCAGCCTCGATATAGGCAACTTCCCAAACATCCCTATCATCCTGAGAATCTGGTGGCGAGTAGTGAACATATCCAAATCCTGCGGTTACACTACAGGATATTTCGCTCGAAGGTAAAGTTGTCAACTCAATTGGGGAATAGCGATCTGGACATTCTGTTTGCCCTGAATTGTCGATCGAAATTTGGTAAGGGGCTGCGATAGATGCAATGGTAATTCCTGACTCATCCCCACCATTGAAAACCCCGAATGTAAGCGCATTAACTAGCGACAAAACTAGGTCGGCTCCAGCACCTGAGATATCGAAAGAAAACCTCTCTAGACCAACGCCTAAAGTAAAATCATAAGGGGTGTGAGTAAACTTAGAATCAATAACCCAGACATATGATTCTCCTTCGTTCAGAATGCCATCTGAATATGCAAACGCTTTGAGGATACTAACCTCAAGGGTTTGCAGATTATCCCAATCGGAATCAGTAGTACTTGATGGAAGAACGCTAACTTGGTAATCTAATTGTGGAGATGCTGAAAGAGTTGTGCCGGATAGATCAATATTATTCAAATTGACACTGAGGCCCACTTGAATATCATCATCGCCATCGTCATCAATATCCATTTGGTGTAGTAAGAAATCGGTTTCGGGGTCCAAAAGAGAAAGTAAACTGGTTAGGAATGTAATACTCTCAGCCTGTTCAACAACATTACCAGCGTTGTCAACATATCTACTCCATATGACATAATCCGTCAAATTGAATAAAGTTGACCAAATTGTTCTGACCTCTCCAGGGGGTCGACTATTTTCGTCGGTAAGAATAACGTAAGGTTCAGGGTGATAGACTGCAGGAGCGGCGGTTTCTACGAGGAAGACATCATCTAGAGCCTCGTCGATATCGTGGAGAGGGTCAGCGACTGAAGTATCCTGTACTCCAACTCTGACCTGGTCCAATAGAGGACCAGCGATATTGCTAACAGAATCGCCCAAAATCACTTGTTCTCTTTGGTTTAGAACGCTGCCCAATTCATCTAAAATCTGAAAGTCCTGTGACTCTATTCTAGCCTCACCACTAACGGTTGCAAAGGGCGCCATTGTCGGTAACAAAAAGAGAATTACCAGTAAAACCGGTAGAGAGATTTTGTTTTTCGGCGCAGTACGAATCAAGCGCACTGAACCATTCTCCATAGACGCACCTCTATGAGGTGCGATTTAGGGTCTTGGGCTACAAGAGCACAAAGAACCTCATTTATTGAGGGAAAGGAATGCAAAGAAGTCCGCTATTCAAGTCAATCGGATTGTCTCAATAGCGCCACAGGACGGGCAGGCAGTTCGTGCAATATCATGACCTTTCGGCAAGGTCACCTCAAATCGTTGCTGACACTGGCTACAATCCTGCTGGACTGTTCTGGATTTAGGTTCGGAATCTTCCTCTAGCGTTGGCGGAGCAGAGGGTTCCTCACCTTGGGGAACTGGAGGTACAGGAAGATCTTCTCCATCTAGGAGAGAATCTACTTCGGGTTCTGGTTCTGGAGCCGGAGGTGTTGGTAGTGACCCCTCTTGTTCAATTTCATCAGACTCATCTGGAGACCAAACCTCTTCTGAAATGCCTGCTAACTCGTCATGTGAAAATTCTACTGAATCCTCCTCCACGGCAGAATCATCGTCGGAAAACTGGCTGAGAAGTTCCGAAGCAGGACTCGATTGATTAGATTCAGAAACCGGTTCTGGGGTACTCATCAATGCTTCAAGATCGGAATCACCCATCGCCGCATCCTCGCTAATTGTGGCCTGTGGGTCACTCGCACCAGACATACCAGTTCCATACTGGCCAAATTGCGATGTAGTCGACATTGAAGTTGGCTGGTCAAGAGTGGCAGAACCTGCACCATACATCGCCTTTTGTTCCTCGACGCTGAGTTCTCTGGGCATCTCTTCCTCAGCCGCGGCTTGTTCCTCAAGCAACGCCTCAAGTCTTGTATTCGACATTCGGCGCCATGTAATCATACCAATTATGGTGATGATGATGATTAGCAGTACAACCGCAGCCATCCCCAGCATCATTGGGCTTAATCCTGAACCATCATCAGAAGAAGAACGGACGGATACTAAGTAGGTAACTTGAGTAGATGCACCTGCTTCGTTGACGATTGTACAAACAATTTCGTAGGTACCCTTCTGTTGGAAAATTTCGGTTATAGACGAACCACTAGCATCCATATCGTTATTCATTATTCCGTCTGAATTGGCATCTGTCTGGATATCCAAATCCCAGAAATAGGTCAGAGTTGGGGACTCGGCATCAATAGCCTCGGCGGTTAACTGAATAGGTTGACCAAGAATAGCAGTTGTCTCTACTGTCTGTTGTGGAACCAATGGAGGTGTTGAATCGTACAAATCGATGATTGCGGTACGCTCGGTTACTTGTCCTTCATTGTCAGTAACCCGAATGGTAACATCGTGGTTACCTGCTAGGTAACTTGAATCAAAACGGAAAGTGAATGTTTTTCCGTCCTGCCAATTCCAAGTACTGTAGTTCTGAATTACTGTCTCATCGACCAACCACTCGACGGAATAAATACCCCAATTATCGTCAATATTGGCAGTTAGCAATAGTTCGTCGTCGAAGTCTTTGCGAATTATATCACTAGCAGACAAACTCACATCGGGTGGGCTAATATCCTGAATTGTTGTATTGAGATAAACTGTAGCGCTTCGGCCATCTTGTGAAACTGCTCTAAGACCGATACTAATCTCGGCTGGTTCGGTCCAACTTACCGTGATTATCGACCCTGAGGCATCATAGAATCCATCACCGTTGGTATCCCATTGAAAGCCGTTTTCACTGTCAATTTGATCTGAAAAGTTTGGAGTGTTTGAAGCATCGAGTATTACCTCTGCTCCAACGTCAATTGTAGCTAGATCAGAGGCGTTGGTAATTGTTGGTTGCAAAATTGGAATGAGATCCATTACTACTGTGGTTGCCACGAACCCTGTACCTGCACCACCGCTAGGAGGACCTGGACGATTATCCACTACAAGATACAGTTCCTGACCTGAGTAGTCAGAATTTACTGACCATGAAATACTTCTTTCTTCCAAAACCAATAACATATCTGCATTATTGTCATCCATTCCATTAGCAGTAGTTCCTTGTTCGTAAAATTCCATTTGAGTCCCAGTCACTAGGAAAATATCCGGCGCTCCTTGCATAGTTGTCACGAATATGTTGACTTGGGTTCCTTCGTCGAGAACTAGTGGGCCAGCAATTACCGAATGACCTCCACTATCCAATCGGACAATGGTATCGACTATTCCGAATACGGGACTATCGACTTCTTCGATGTCTAGGACTACTGTAGCGAGACTACCTGCCTGAGCTCCCTCACCTTGATCCTGTGGATGAGCCATGTTATCGAGAACTAGGTACCAGCGGGTGTCACCTCTATCATCGGGAGCCGTCCAATGCCAGGTGCCATCTCCTTGAAATGATTCGAATACTGAATCGGAATGCCAAACCGAGTCTAAGCGATAATTCTGTTCATTCTGGTAGACTGAAATTGAACTTGCCGAAAATAGCAGAATGTCAATATTGGTATCTGCTGATACGTCGAAAGATAACGTATCTCCTGTAGAAAGAACACCAAGATCTATTCGAACACAAGCACCGTCGTCAATGTCCCAACTAGCTGGAACCATGTCTAAATCAGCCGGAGTACAGGAAATTACCCCCTTCCCAGCAGCGTCGATTGCAGGGGCTGATGAGGACAATAGGAGCAAGACCATCAGCGCTACGGAACTACGTTGCATCACGCAGGGGTTCACCCTCACCTTTTGAATCGTATCGCATTTCCGTGTGTATAAATATCAATTAAATCAAAGGATTTTGATTGATTATTCGTCCTTAGGAATTGGAGTGGGAGGGAACCAGCGCAAGACCACTACATCTCCGACCGAACGCACCCAATTCCAAGGAACCGCAACGTGGATTCTGCCTTCGACTAAATCTGCTGGGGGATCGGCTACAAAGATGTGTGTGCAGTTCCATGACTCCGTCTCTATCACTGTGTCGTGGACGGTACCAAGAAGTCGGCCATCAGGAAGGATGACCGGTAAATCCCGAATTAGACTGACTTCGCTCTCCGCCATCGAAGGCTTCCGCTATGAAGGAAGAAATCAAGTTACTCCTGAGAAGGATTACTTTCCGAGGTTCTTGTGGGCCTTCAAGGAAGGGCGGAGTTTCTCAGCACCCTTACCCTTGTTGTACAATCCACGTCCACGCTTGCCAGCACTGGTTTTTCCTCTGAAAGCACGTCCACGGTGACTATTGCCTTCAGCAATCCAGCCTAATTGTTTGTCGGACTTAATTGCAGGGTGATGAGGATCAACCATGATTACTTCGAAGAATTTGTTCTTTCCGTCTTCGCCGACCCAGTATGAGTTTAGGACCTCAAGGTTAGGATAGCGCTTGCTTGTTCGCTCTTCCGCCATTCTTTGAATGGACTTAGCCATGGTGATTTTCTTGATACCAGCCTTTGATGGCTTTCTCTTCATGTGGATTTTACCCTTTCGTAGTCCGCCTCGCCTTACGCGTGTGCGCACTACAGTAATTCCTTGCTTTGCTCTGTAGCCAACGCGGCGAGCAGCATCTAGACGTGTTGGACGCTCAATTCTCTGGAAAACCGGCTCGCGCCTCCAGCCTGCCATTCTATCACGGCGGACTGCTGCAGGGATGTTTTGCTTAGGCTGCTTCCAGACCGAACCTAGGTGCTTCATGACTCCCATCATTGTCCCTCCAAGCATCCCGCCGACCTGACTCCCCTTTATGAGCCTAATCTAAAGAAAAAATTCTGACAAGAATCCAATATCTGTAAAAAAATAATTCTGGCTGGAGTTAATCAACCAACTAACCGTTTGAATCAAATAGGGCAGGTTGTCGGCGGCGGCCATGAAGACCAACTGGATCAAGGCCTTGACCGAAATGGGAATGACGAGAATTAGAATGGATGCAATCTGTGCCTATCAAGAGATAGACTCAGAAGATAAATTGTTGATTTACACTTCTGACAATACTATGTTCGTGGTTGTAGAAGATTGCGAATCAATTACAGAGAAATTAGATTCCAATTTCAATGTTGAATAATCTAGTTGATTGTCTTTGGTCCGCGCTCCCGGACTTGA
>DAMG01000030.1 GCA_002497025.1 Euryarchaeota archaeon UBA126 | reverse complement strand
GCAAACCGCTCTCGCTTCTACATCGGCAAGCGAGATTATGCAATTACTGAAGATGACTGTTGCAGAAAAAAACACCCAGTTGAAGGCAATTCGTTCAGTTATGGAAAACGACTCTGAGTAAGTGTCTCGGAGTCTGTATACTCATAACTACGTAGTTTAGGCGAGTTGTATGGTTGAAGTGCCTGAAGTAGGTGCTTTCTTGCTCGGCGCGCCTAAGTGTGGTACTACTTGGTTGGCTGAAATTTTGACGCAGCACCCCGAAATTTGTGTCTCTGACCCTAAGGAGCCGAATATTGTCGCTAGCCACAAAGGAACTTTTGGACGAGATGATTCGGAGCCCGATTGGGTAGAATATGCGGATTGCTTCAATGGAGATGGTTTGCGGATTGATTGTTCGGTTCATGCAATGGCTTGCCCCGTTGCTCCTTTGCGTGTGGCAAATAATTGGCCTAATGCGCGCCTTATCATTTGTCTTCGAGAGCCTGTTAGTCGAACCGTTTCTCATTGGAACATGATTCTAGATACGAAAGAAGATCGTGAAAATGGTGCAGATTGGAGTGAGTTTCGGTCGGCTTGGGATGATTCTCGCCTATCTGATGACACCTTGTATGGAGCCTCGGTTGCAAGATGGTTGGAACATTTTGAGAGAGATTCGATTTTGTTGATTGAGGCAAATCGTATGCGACATGATGCTTCTATGGTTTTGGAAGAAGTTTGTAATCATCTTTCTATATCTTCTCACTCGTTTGATTTGGGTTCTGTACATAATGCGAATACTGCCGCAGACCGACGGCCGATGACTGTGTTTGGCCGTCTTTTCCGATTCACTGCGAGTCTGCTACCTGGTTTCATCAAAGGTCCTATCGTCAGAAGATTGCAAGCTAGAGGGGTGAATGTGTACAAGATGCCTGTTCTGTCAGGCAGGGCCCCTGCAAAGAGAGAAATCACTGAGGGGCAAAGGAATTTGTTAGCTAAAGAGGTGAATGCTGATTTGGTATTGCTGGAAGAGTCTATGGGTTTTGATTGTTCGAAGTGGCACATTCAATGACGAGTCATTGATGTTGAATCCATATCTCTGTCCATCGATTATCTGCAGCTACTAGGAAGTACGGATTGAGTACTTCTTCAACCAAGTCGTAGTCTAGTGTTTTTCCGTTCGGCCCTACTACTATTCCTCCGGCGCCTGAGACTACAGCATGTGCGGCGGCAATATCCCAACAGGAAGTCGGGCCGAATCTTGGATAGAGATCTGCCCCTCCTTCGGCAACAATGCAGGCCTTGAGTGAAGACCCCATTCGGACTAATTCGTGTTCTCCGACGGCTTCAGCGAATGATTCGTCCTTTTCTCCTCGGTGAGAACCACTGGCAACTAATTTCACCTTACCTTCAGTTGGTCGCACCATCATTGGGCCCGACCCTTCTGGGCCGTTTCGCTGGGAAGTAGTCAAGGCGCCCCCAAACCAAGTGGTATTGGATGCAGGAGCATGGACTACACCAAACAGGGGTTTCCATCTAGAGTCGTTGCGCTGCATCAAAGCAATATTGACAGTAAACATGCCATTTCTCTTGATGAATTCCTTTGTTCCGTCCAATGGATCAACTAGCCAACATGTGTTACTTGACATAGGGTCGCCAACCCTTCCTTCTTCGGATACGATAGGGGTGGAATCGATTGACTGTAAGCCTGCTACAATTACTTCATGGGCTGCGATATCTGCTTTTGTTAGTGGGGATTCGTCTCCTTTCTGTGTGATTTCGAAGTCGTCAGCGTTCTCGTAGACGTCCATGATTGCTTCACCGGCTTGGATTGCTATCTCAACGATTTTTTCAGGGGTGAATGGCATGGGTTGTTTGGGAGAATTTTTAGTTAATTGCCCCTCTATATGGTCCTTCAAAAGTTCAACCGAACCACCAAATGAGGTTAGTTCTTCATCTGTTGCAAGCATAACAAAACCTGAGTTGGTTTTGGCCACGATGCATGGTGTCTTTCCTTCCGTGGCCTGCTTGACTTCTTCGGGCCTCTCGTTCAAATGAACTAGGTGAAATGGTATTTCTGAGGTTTTTCTCCATTTCTTCATCTCTCCCTTTTCCCAAGCGACACTATGGGTTATGTCGCAGAGTGAGCAATGTTGGCCTCTGAATGCGACTCCCATCACGTAACGTAATTCCCCAAGTAAGCCGCCATCTGCGTGGTACACCCCGTACATCGATTCGAAATTCATATTCAACACCGGGTTCAGAATTCTTGGAGTTCGTCTGATGCTTTTTCCAAAGTGTCTCTAGCATTTTCTGATAGATGTTGCATGAATGGATCATCGTCGCCTACGATGGTTTTCCATGAGTTCATTGTTCGTTGCCAAATCTCCTGTTCGGAATTCCACTCGAGCCATC
Organism: Euryarchaeota archaeon UBA126; assembly: GCA_002497025.1. Taxonomy (GTDB): domain Archaea; phylum Thermoplasmatota; class Poseidoniia; order Poseidoniales; family Thalassarchaeaceae; genus MGIIb-O1. The sequence goes on along the minus strand of DAMG01000030.1, from coordinate 2,113 downwards.
GGTCGACAAAGTCGCAATGACGTTGTACTTCTTCATCGTCCTCGGACATCTTACGAAGAATTGTATTCGTCTGAGCGAGGATTATTCCGAATGGGGCATTCAATTTGTATGTTGTAAACGGGTTTCGCTCCTGAACAACAGTTAGGTGTTCACGCCATAGTCCAAACGTTACGTCATACATCCAGCCGATTGAGAGGACTATTACCACCACTCCTCCAAATATTGCTAAGAGGCCTAAGTAAGTGGGGGATATTCCCATCACAGAGTTCATTTCTTCAAATCTCCAACTAGCTAGTGGCCAGATTAGGAGAGTCAATGTTGTACACCAAAAACCCATGGAAATGAGAGTTTGGCTCTGCTGTATTCGCCAGTATTGGCGCATGGCTGTCTTCTTCAGCACGGTTGTGGCTCCTTGCTATCCTCTTTCACGATTGCGCACACACGTCGTGTCCGGAAGTGGTTCGGCCTTACTTATTGGAGCCGTGGTACTGGCGTTTTCCTGGCTCTATTATGTCTCAATGTGAGATTATGAGGTTAGGGTCGATATGCGATTCGAGGTCCGCTAAGAACTCAATCTCTTCCGCGAATGCTTCCTCTAAGTCAGCGCGTTGCTCAACGCTGAGTTCTGGCCTTTGGGTTTTCTTAGCTCTGAATCCCGGACGGCGCAATGGGTCGAATATCGCCTTACGAAGGCTGTGAGAAGGGAGGAGGGTCTTAGCAAGCTTGACGATGAATGTAGGAGGTTGACGAAGAAATCTAGCCCATCCTGCTGAATTCATGTCGCCGCCCTCGTTATACTGGGGTAATTTTTTGTCCGTGGGGAATGGTGGTTCGTCGAGCCACTCGAGGATACTGTTGAGGGTTGCTAAGGAATCGTTTCTAATCGATGAAATAGGGATTATTCGGATTCGATTCGACTCCGTTCCACCCATGGCTTCGATCCATTGTAATGTCGGGTGTTTGAGGCGGGGGAAGGCGAGGAAGCTCCAAGTTTGTGAGTCCTGTGGGTTTGCTTGGTAATCGCCTGCTGCCGCTGCTGCGAGCATTTCTGATTGGCTAACATTGTAGTCGATTAATCGCTTTGAGTGCTCTTGATGCATGCTGAGCATCAATTCGATTGGGTCGCGAAGTGTAATGATTACTTTCGCATCCGGCATTTGATCGCGGGCGGTAGTTAGCGCTCGTTGTGAATATAGATGAAATACTGACTTGTCCATTACCCAGGTTTCGTCACTAAATTTGTGGAATTCTGGTTCAGGGGTGATGATTGTGTGCCCTTTAGGGTGTATTGGAGCGGTCGGGAATTCTGCAACACCCGCCATTAGAAAGTGGCTCTCATTGGGCCATGGATGAAAAATAGATTCGTGGGTACGAAGCCAATGCATGAGGGATGTTGTGCCAGTCTTCGGTCCGCCTATGAGAAGGAGGTTTGGGGTCTGATTGTACCTGTGCAACCCGATTCCTCCTACTTATCGCGTGGGGATGCTGGTATTGAACGCCGCGCTAAGGTGCGTTCAGATGCCAGAATTATTCTTCTTCATTTCGTGCAGGTGGGTTTGAGAAATCGTGTGTATCTCGGAAGTGAGCGATAACTCGGGGCTCTGTTGAGTTGGTTGGTTCAATTTCAGATAATGAGTCGATGTTGATGAAGCGTCGGGAGGTCCCATGGCGGCTGCCGAAGCTTGAGTAGACCAGGTGTTTTGCCTGTTCCTCGTCGGTGGCTACGACATCTAGAGAATAGTTTTGTTTGGCCCTTCCGTTACGGAATGTGCCAATGGCTCGGTATGCCTTCATGGCCTTCGCGACCCAAGTTTGTGTTTTAACCCAAACGGATGGCATTCGCGAAAAGAAAAGGAGTGGGGAAGTGGTAATTATTTGCATATTATACCCTCAATATTGAAGTGCGTCGATGTCGCGATTCTTCTCGATTGTCGTGGCGGTAGAAGAAGTCGGTGTTGACGGACCGTCTGAATCTAGTCCAATGAATAAGGAAGAATTGACGGTTCACCTTAACGCGTTTCCAAAGAACCGTTTAGTCGAAGAAGTTGTTTCGATGTGGGGGGAATTGGGTGAATTAGAGCGTGAGCTTGCCATGGCCAGACAACGCGCACGA
>DAMG01000031.1 GCA_002497025.1 Euryarchaeota archaeon UBA126 | reverse complement strand
TAGGTGTGGAGAGGAAGAAGTGAGGTGGTAAAGTATGGGACATCCTAAGTTTGCACGACCTAAGACACAGACTCCTACTCATCCTTGGAAGGCTGCTAGAATTGAGGAAGAACACGCTCTAAAGGAACAATTTGGCCTGAAGAAGGTTGGTGGAATGCGTGAAATTTGGCGAGAAAAATCGGCCCTAAGGCGTCATCGAAACCAAGCGATGAAACTCATCGGAAGGGTTGATTCATCAGAAGGTCATTTCGCTCAAGAGAAGACTGATTTGGTTGGATCTCTCGTTCGCAAGGGACTACTAGCCGAGGGATCTAGCATAGACGATGTTCTGCAGATTTCCGTTGAGCACATGCTTGCTCGAAGACTACAATCAGTGGTCTACTACCGCGGACTAGCACCATCTATGCGCGCTGCTCGAAATATGATTGTCCATGGACACATCGCAATTGGTGACCAGAGGATGACCGTTCCTGGATACAAAATTCTGCGACAAGAGGAAGAAATTCTCCAGTACAGTGCAACATCACCTTACCTAGATGAGAATCACCCATTCCGTGTCGAGATGGAGCAACTCCGAATGACTCGACAGACTGAGGAAGAGGAACTGGAAGAAGTCGGTGGCGTTAGAGCTACCACAGACAATGATGACTTTGTTCAACAGATCAAGGCTGATGCTGAGGAAGCACCCACAGTAGAGGAAACAATTCCAGAAGAAGGGGGCGATGAGTGATGGGTCACAAGGCTGTTTTACATATTTTCAGCACATACAACAATGTGCTAATTACAGCAACTGACCTTACCGGAGCAGAAACTCTGGCAAAGGTTTCAGGTGGACAGGTTACCAAGAAGGGCAGCGATGCCGGTGGTCAGTTTGCAGCAACAAGAGCTGCTGAGAAGATTGCTGAAATGCTAGCAGAGAAGGAATTTGACCAAGTTATCGTCAAGTATCGAGGAGCTGGCGGAAACCGATCACACAGTGCTCCTGGTGCTACTGCTGCTATCCGTGCACTAACTCGTGCGGGTGTTCAAATCACTCGCATCGAAGATGTAACTCCAATCCCGACCAATGGGACGAAGGCAAAGGGTGGCCGAAGAGGCCGTAGGGTCTGAGGTGATTATGATGGTGAAAATAGAAGTTCTAGATATGGGACCAGAGAATGCTAAACTATTACTCAAGGATTGCGACCGAGCATTTGCAAATGCATTACGCCGAACACTAATGTCAGATACTCCAAAGATGGCTATCGAAACCGTTCGATTCCAAATGGGGTCGTTCGATTTGTGTTTGTCATGCGGTCATCTAAATCCTGCTGCTGCAGCTCGTGAATCGTCTGGAGGTTCCGGCTGCAATCAGTGTGGAAAGAAGTTGGAGAAAGAGGGCGTTGACTACACCGTTTGGGAAACCAATGGAGCGCTACCTGATGAGATGGTAGCTCAGCGCCTTGCAATGATTCCAATTCCAACCGACCACGAAATGTTCCATTACGAGGAAACTTGTCCCACATGCAAGGATTTGATTCCGGAAGATCGTGGGTGTCCAACTTGTAACATGATTTACACATGTAAGGCATTTGGGACAGAAGAAGGGATAGCAGTTACCGCTGGCGACATGATTTACCTGGGAGATCAGAGTCTTGAAATCCCCGAACACTACAGATCTATTCCAATTACTAAATTGTACAAGGGACAGATGTTAGAATTCTACGCTACTGCGGTAATGGGCCGTGGAAGTCAGCACGCAAAGTGGTCACCTGTTTGTGGTGTCGCTTTCGCTCCACGTCAAGTTGGACTATTGAATAACAAGACCAAGGCGAAGATTCTTTGGGACCTGAATCTGACAATCAATGCAAAGGATTTCGATAAAGATGGAAGACTTGACGATATTGAGAAGGTTGAGACTCTTGCGAAGGAACTACACCATGTTGGTGATGGAACAGAGACTAAGGCTGAATTCAAGGAAGCAATCACAATCGAAGACGTTCCTGGGGAGTTCATCTTCAGCTTCGAAACCGATAGTTCCATGAGTCCACAAACTGCACTTGAGATGGCTTCAACTTCTCTCTCGGAGGCATTCGTCTCTCTTGGAGAGGACCTGAAAGCAGCCCTTTGATGCCGGCGTAGTATTCTTGCGGTGCCTCGGAGATGAGGATATATGACTGCGATATTGGGTAGAGGCACCTGCGGGGGTCACGTCACACTACTTTTCACGGTCGAAGACCTCGATGAGGACCCCATTAAGCAAGGTAGCCTAGGTGCTGGATTATGCCTGACTGATGGAGTAGAAGCCATTGCTAGAGGGGAATTGGGTGATTATTCCCTAGAAGTTAAACTCCTAGATGAAAATGGCGATAAAAGAATGTTTCAACAGGTGTTAGACCTGTTGAGTGAGGAAATTACCGAGATTGCGGACCATAGTTGGGAAATCGCAGTTCGAAACAAATTACCTTCCTCACAAGGATTTGGAATGTCGGCTGCCGGTGCAATCGCTGCCGCCGCTGCATTCCAAAGAGCCCTGGGTTTACCGCATGAGGAGAGTTTGCGAAGATCGCTTGCGATTGCTCACTTGGTTGAGAGAGGTAATTCAACCGGGCTTGGGGATGTTACTGCATTAGCCGCTGGGGGTGTTGAGCGTAGATTGATTCCAGGATCGCCTTATTCGGGTCCGGATTTATTGAATGGACCCGGTCAAGCGGAAGGTTGGAGTGAATCGATACCTTTGGTTTTGGCTTGGCGCACGAATCCCGGGCGGCATACATCTGAGTATATTGATGACGATGTTTGGAAAAAATCGATTACAGAGGCCGGAAAAAAACAGATGGTTCACTTGTCTGATGGACCTTGGGATAAATCACGATGGGGTGAACTCATTGATTCTGCAGAGAAATTTTCAAAACAATCTGGATTGAGTGATGATGCATCTCGCTCCGCATTAGTAAAGGCGGGAGAAAATGCGACACTCAGAGCCGGTTTAGATTCAGAGACATGTGTTTTATTGTGTATGTTAGGAGAAAGTATTGCCATCATGCCACGTAATATTTCCAAGGATATTTCCCTTGAGAAATTGCTGTCTGAATTGACAAAAGAAGGGTTAGATGCTACTCTAACTCACATTGGAACTCTATCATGAATGTGAGCCGCCAGATCTCTTTTCGTGAAACTCATTTAGTGGAGTTAAATCTAAAGGATTCGCGTCGAGTAAAATCGCTCCTCTTTGAACCAAAGATCCAGTAAATCCGTGTCTATACACGATTGCTCCTTGGCCATATTCCTTGACATATCGATCAACTTGTTTCTGAGTCTTCTTTCTTGGGAATCTTAGGTCTGCCCCGTAGAAATGCTTTGCGTCAATCCAAGCACAAGGGACTCCATTGATTCGTACATCATCAAGGAACAGAAGGTCAGGTGTAACAACCGCTCGGCCTTCTGATTCCTTCTGCTCACGGAGTAAATCTTCTTGCCTTCGAAAACGTACGTCTAGGGAATCAAAGTGTGCGCATAAAATGTCCTCGAAAACCTCAGCGGCCGTCTGAGTGTCTGATTGATTGACAGAACTTACCTTATCAGCGTCTTCTGCTTTAGCGAATTCTTCTTGGTCTCTATCGTTCATTCTCTCTGGATTTTTCAGTGTCTCTTTGATTCGGTTCTTTGACCATCCGCGGCCGGTTAATATTGCCCGGAATGTATTGACGGGGGGTGCATCAAATCGTTGGGAAAGAGTTAGTACTCCCTCGCCCTTATCGTACCGTCTTCGTAATTGGTTTGCATTTCGCATCAGACGTCCGTGCGAATGTACACTTTTTTCTTGATTCAAGGCACCGCGAAGCGAAAGGGCTTGCTCAATGGTTATTGGGAGATGGTCTATTTGACCTCTTATTTCGTCGACTCTTTCTTCGGGAAGGAAGCCAAATTCACCGGATTTACAGACGATGTCACCTACTTTCTTTTGGATATTTTTGGGAACTGCATTAGGTTGCCATTTCAATTGTTTTTCTCTTGGAGCAGGGTCGATTGTTTCCGGTATGCCCATAGGAGGTGGCGACTGATCAAAGCGAGCTAGAGCACGCTCAACAGCATCATGATCACCCTGTGCCCATGGCCTGAAATCGGCACCATTGGCCGATTTTCTTCGAGACCGACGCCTTCTGCGTCCACTGCCGCCTTCCTTTTTCTCACTCAACGGGACTTGCGACATGATGGACGTCCATGAACCCTCGCGCCGAAGAAGGCCGAATTTCTATCACGAATTACTGGGATATCTCTTTCGATTACGGGCATACACGTTGTAAGCAAAATTACGCATTGGACTCGGAATAAACCAAATTATCGCCCCAAAATTATAGGGGAAACCAAGACCAAGAAGGATGCGTATCACCGCTGTAGATTGAGCATACCATTTCCCAGATTCATTAATCAGAAACACTGAGTCAAGTTCACTCATCTTTGCCGGACGATTGCTTAGGACTTCTTCCCCCTCTGTAGTCTCTTGAGCCACAACCAAGAAACGATTGGACGTATCTCGCTTATTGATGAAAGCAGCCCAGCCAGTACAAACTGGGCAATGACCATCTATGAGAACAGTGTATTGAATTCCCATCGCTAACCCTCTCAGACAAAGGCGATACCTGGCTCCAATGGGAAAGCGAAGCGTGCCTTTCCTCCAATATCTTCACCTTCTCCAACCGGATATGCAACAACAGAATTGACTTCCAAAACAGCCGCGATAAAGTCCGCAGCAGAATTGATTACTTCGCTTTCATCAAGGCCGCTCAAGATCAATTCTTTCTCGCCTTCGGCCCAGGTGTGTATTCGGCCTCTTTTCTTCTTCGACCCCATAGTCAAGGCCATCCAAGTTTGGAATATTTCTCCCCTCAAGGCTTCATTATCGAAAATCGCCATCGACTTCAGATGATCTTGGCCTTTTGCTTTGAAATCAAAATCTTCACTTGCCAAATTTACCGCTTCACGCGATAACTCAACCTTCCAAGATGGCGCGGTTTGAATTACAACTCCTGAAATTTCCGCATCAGAGTGACGTTCTGCTAGCCCCCTTAGATTGCGTGCTGATTCAATAACTCCACGCAGGTAAGATTCTCTAGCAAGAATACTAGCATCATTTTCCTCACCCGAGTAGAACTTCATTTCATGTGTCGCCAACATATCGGATGCTTCACCCATCGAAAGTTCTGACCAGAATTCTTCTGCGATATGCGGTGTTGCTGGCGCCAACATTGGTGCCCATCCGCGAAGATATTGGCGCGCAGTGTCCCTATCCGCCCCTCCTCTTCGTAGATACCAATGCCAATCAGATAACATCTCGAAGTGACTTGCCATGACTCCTTCTCGGAGGCTTACAGCTTCCATACACTCTCGCCAACGATCCTGATTGACCCTAAGGCGAGCCAGTAACCAGGAATCCATCGGACCGGGAGAGTCTGAAAGGGAAATTCCGTGATTGAAGGCGTCAATTATTGAACAAACTTGCTTGTGATTTGCAATTACAGCATTGTCAGACCAATCCATTCCTGCCTCTGGGTTGGCACCGAAGAGAATGAACAGACGGACAGTGTCAGCACCAAATCGGTCTACCATTTCTCCTGGGCTCACAGTATTGCCTAGACTCTTGCTCATCTTGGCAGAACGTGAACCCAATCCTTGTCCACAATTGGGGCAATCTCCTCCAAAATTATCTATGTGATACTCAGTATTACAATCTACACAGAATGGCGCGGGTGCGTTGAGCATCCCTTGACAGACTAAGCGCCCGAATGGCTCGCTGACCTCATTCATACCTAGGTCGCGAGTAGCCTTTGTGAAGAATCGAGCATAGAGAAGATGCATGACGGCGTGTTCAATACCGCCAATGTACAAGTCAACTCCTCCATTCATCCAGTAATCTACTGCTTCACGATCGAATGGGGCTAAGTCATTTGATGAATCAACGAATCTCATAAAATACCAAGATGAATCATAGAATGTATCCATTGTATCGGTCTCTCGGCGTGCAGGACCGTTGCACTGCGGACAAGTTGTAGTAAGGAAGGATTCACTGCGAGCCAGTGGATTACCACTCTCTTCCCAACTAAAGGTCACATCCAAAGGCAGCTCTACGGGTAGTTGTTCGTAGGGGACTGGAACTACTCCACAAGAATCACAATGTAAAATTGGAATTGGAGTCCCCCAGAAGCGCTGGCGGCTAAGTAACCAATCTTTCAGTCGATATTCGGTGGAGCCGTGGCCAGCTCCTTTTTGTTCTAAGGCGGAAATTACCGCGGTCTTTGCATCATTACCAAATAGGCCATCGAATCCTTCTATGGTCGAGTTGACCATCCATCCTAATCCATCGAAGACTGGATTCTCCTCAACTCCTTCTCCAGCCTCATTCCTTGATAGAACAGGTTTGATTTCAAGTCCGTATTTTTTGGCGAAGTCGTAATCTCGCTGATCGTGTCCTGGAACCGCCATCACAGCACCGGTTCCATAGCTTGCAACAACAAAATTACCAGCAAAAATTGGTACTTCTTCTCCGGTGATTGGATTAGTTGCAAATCTACCAAGAGGAACTCCTTTCTTTTCTTTCAGCATATTGATTCGCTCAAATTCGGTCATTCGAGCGCACTCCTCTGCCAAATCTCTCCAAGCCTGTTCGTATTCGGTTCCGCTTACTAGTGGCTCACAAAGGGGATGTTCAGGGGATAGAGTAACGAAAGTGACTCCGAAGATTGTATCTGGACGGGTTGTAAATGCACCAATGCTAGCGGATGCGCCTTCTACATCACCGACCACAGGGAATTCTATGTGGGCACCATGTGAACGGCCAATCCAGTTCCTTTGCATCGCTTTGACGTTCTCTGGAAATTCAATGTGGTCTAATTCATCCAATAATTCGTCAGCATACTTTGTCATGCGCAAGAACCACTGCGCCATATCCTTCTGAACTACCTCAAGACCACAACGCCAACAACGATTATTCTTGACTTGCTCATTTGCAAGTACTGTATCACAATCATCGCACCAATTGACTGGTGCGAATCTCCTTTCTACCAAACCCGCCTCGTTGAATCGAAGGAATAATTCTTGATTCCAGCGATAATATTCCGGTGTGGAAGTTGCAAACATTCGCCTCCAGTCGTATGAATACCCCATTCTCTCCTGATCGGCTCTAATCATCTCGATATTTCTCTCAGTGACGCTGTGAGGATGACCGCCTTCTTTCTTGGCAGCGTTCTCAGCGGGCATTCCAAATGAGTCGTATCCCATCGGATAGAGAACATTCTTTCCCATTAAGCGCTGGAAACGAGCCATGGCATCGCCAATCGAGTAATTTCTTACGTGGCCCATGTGCATATACCCAGATGGATATGGAAACATCTCTAGGCAGTAGAATTTCTCACGAGAATCGTCTACTTCTGCATCGAATACGCAGGCGTCACGCCAGCGAGCCTGCCAGCGCGTCTCAATTTCCGCCGAATCGTATACCATTTCTTCACCTCATTCGAAATGGGAGTCTTTTCAGACTCCCAAGCTAAGCAGCAGGTCGAGCGAGTAGCCCGCCGCGAAGTTAGGTGAAGCAGGCATTCGCGCCATGCTTGGCCGTTGGGCCTTCTCTCTTTCAATCATTGGATTGAGAAAGCAAGTTTGACGTCAATCAATCGCCATCGCTATGCCTCAGAAGCCTCTCGGGGGTATTGATGCTAGCCGATGGCGAGTTCGATATCCGCACTGATGAGGCAGGAATCGAGGTTTGGGTCACCCAAATGGGTGATTTCATGAATATGAATACAGCATGGATTGACCGAGAAAATGGAGTCGTTGCAATTACCGACCCATTTGATTCACAGCGTTGGGTTGAAGCGCTTGCAAATGAGGGCCTTAGGCCCACTCACATACTCTACACACATACCCACAGAGATCATACTGCAGGATATGCCAAAATGATGGAATTAATTCCAGATATCGAGGTCTGGGGGCATCATGATTCCATTCACAAATCGCTGCTCGGACGTTTCGTCTTCGGGAATGTTTCTTTGACTAATGAATGGAATCATCATCCTAACTCCAGCGTTGAATGGTCAGCAGGAGGAATTACACTGAGTGTCACACACTCGCCTGGTCATGCCCCTGGTCACTGCACCTTCCATGGGCATGGAGTCTACCACGCGGGAGACCTGCTGTTCACAGCCGCATCAGGTAGAGTCGATCTCCCTGGCTCTGACCCCACGGCACAATGGTGGTCAGTATTATTCGCCCGAGGAATTCTTCGAGAATTACCGCAAGATTGGAGATTAATTCCTGGACATCGATATGACTGGATTGACGGTTCTACTCCAGATTGGGTATCAGTAGCCGAAGCATTAGCACAGAATTATGCTTTGAATGCAAGGGAATTGGAAGTCTTCGAAAACTTACCATTCCAACGATTCGATGACGATATAGCGGCTTGAATTCTATTTTCGCCGAAAGATTCGCTTGATGAAACTAAGAATTACTCCAATCCTACCCATGAACTTGAATAAGGCCCAAATGGTACGGATTGGATTAGCCATGAAAATCACTCGGTCTTATCGTATCTCTCACTTGAGATACCCCATTTTTTCGCCGCCTTGTTTGTAGTTCCAGCGTCAAGAGAGCCTTCTTGCTCTAATGCAGATAGGGAGGCAACTACAATGCTGGCAGTATCGATTTCAAAGAATCTGCGGAGGGATTCACGGGTATCTGAACGACCGTACCCATCGGTTCCAAGTACAACGAATCTGCCTCCAACCCAGCGTTGAATCATCTCCGGTACGGCCGCGATATAATCAGAAGCAGCAACGGTTGTTACATCATCACCAAAACACTCTGAAACAAATGCTGATTGAGGATTTTGAGGGGCAAGTCGGGTTGCCCTCTCCACTGCGAGTCCTGCCCTTCGCAGTTCCCCATAGGAAGGTACTGACCAGACTTCTGACCTTACTCCATATTCTATCAACAGTTCAGCCGCCTCTCGTACGTGAGAAAGTATTGGCCCTGAACCAAGTAAACGAATTACTGGGCCGTCTCCATCAGCAGCCTCACTAAAGAGGTAAGCTCCACGCATTAAGTCGGCATCAATTCCCTTTGGTTTAGGCGGCTGTTGTTCATTCTGATTGTAGAGCATGATGTAATGGAAGATATCCTTATCCTTACCCCACATTTCATCAATACCGTGCTCGATAATTGTTGCTAACTCGTAAGCATATGCAGGATCCCAAGCGCGACAGGATGGTACGGTACTAGCATGTAACAAAGAGTGCCCATCCTGATGTTGTAGACCTTCTCCATTCAGTGTTGTTCGCCCGGCTGTTGCACCCATCAGGAAGCCGCGCGCTCGAGCATCTGCCGCAGCCCAAATCTGGTCGTTAACGCGTTGGAATCCAAACATCGAGTAGAATACGTAGAATGGTAAAGTTGGAGCTCCGGCGTGTGAGTAGGATGTTGCACTGGCTATCCAAGATGCAATCGAGTTAGCTTCTGAGATGCCTTCCTCGAGAATCTGTCCGCTTGTAGATTCCTTGTAATTCATCAGCATCTTATGATCAACTGGAGTGTAGAGTTGACCGAATGAAGAATAGATACCAAACTCGCTGAAGAGTGGATCCATACCGAATGTCCTACCTTCATCAGGAATAATTGGAACTACTTTCTCACCGATTTCCGATTTCATTAGGTTTCTCAAGAGGCGAACGAACACCATGGTTGTAGAAACTTCTTGCCCTGCTGGAGTCCCCTCATCGAAGGCTGCGTAAGTCTCGTTGCCGGGTAGGTTCTCATCGATAGTTGGAGAAAGTCGACTGGGAAGATATCCGCCCAATGCATTCCTTCTTTGGTGAAGATATGCAAGTGTATCGCTATCCTCTTCAAACTCATGGAATGGGTCATTCTCTAGGTTCTCATCAGCTACAGTCACCCCTAGGTCATCCCTGTATTGTTTGAGATCTTCAAGGCTCATTTTCTTCTTCTGATGGGTGGTATTTCTAGCCTCGAAGGAGTCGATTCCCCAACCCTTCACTGTATGGGCTAGAATTACTGTAGGCTTGTCGGACTGTTTGGCCGC
>DAMG01000071.1 GCA_002497025.1 Euryarchaeota archaeon UBA126 | reverse complement strand
GCTTGGTTCGATGTCCCTCCATGGTGGGAAGTTCAGGAGATGTAAGTATGCGAGTACTCGCATTCGAGGACTCCTATGATATAGAGAAGATTCTCGTAGAGGGTGGAGTAGACCTGAGTGATTGGGAACTATTGCAATATTGGAATACTATGGATTACTTTGAACGCATCGAGAACTTCCAACCAGACTTGCTCCTCCTTGATCACTACATACCTCCTGTGAAAGGCCTCGAAGTTCTGCGCTGCTTGCTAGAATTAGTCGCTGCTGATCAAATACAAAGGCCAAGGATGATTCTAGGAATCAGTAGTTCAAGTGCGGCAAATGAAGCAATGGAGCATGCAGGCGCTGATGGTTCAATTGGTAAGTTTCAACTCGCAAAACATGAGGTGTGGAAGAATTGATTCCTATTTGGTTGCACGAAGCGGCTAGTCAATACAATAGCCAATCATTAGCAAACCGAGACTCATACGCTGCAGTGTTATTGATGCCAATCCAAAACTTAGCAACAATTCTTGATTGGACATTCCAATCCTTACCTGATGAGATTCTAGTAGGAATGGATCCCGATAACAAGCGGGTAAATCCGAAGGAAGTGGTAGAAGCGTACTCTGGAGCAGATCAGGAAACCGGATTATTCGCTGGACAGGGATATATGCTCGGAAAACCTCACCTAGTAAATCGAGGAAATTCATTCGAGGTTCACCACGTTCCCGAAGAATGGATGGATGGGCTGTTCTCAACTGATAGAGGTTCACGTGGAAGTAGATTCACCCATTGGTTGCACACCCATCCAAATGCACCTGCGATTCCTAGTGGTGCAGATGCAGATGCGGCTCAATGGACTGAAGGGACAGACATGATTCTTGGAATCCGATTCTCACCTGAAGGTCATCTGCCTTGGTTTGATGATGTAGATGGAGTCAGACGGCCTCTAAGTGATTTGGAAGATAGTGGGGCCTTAGGTAGAGCCAGAACTGGACATCTTATTCATGGGCTAGATTTGATTTGCTTCCACCGCACAGGGCTAGGAGTAAATCTAGTAATTACCGACGCTAGAGGGAATGCTATTGAGTAATCTAATCAATCACGAAACAATTTATCACGATAGTAGGATAATTCCTCTATACTTCCTCTGATATCGTCAAGAGCCCTATGTCCTGAATTCTTTCGCCACTTACCTACCTCTGGGTACCATGACCTGGCAAGAATCTTGATACTGGTGACATCAACACTTCGATAGTGGAAAAAATCGTGTAACTCCGGCATATATCTGCGCAAGAATCGGCGATCCTGTCCGATAGTATTCCCGCATAATGGAGACTGACCTGGAGAACAATGTTCTTTCAAAAATTCTAGAGTCTGTCGCTCCGCATTTTCCATTGAAACACCATCTGATTGAATCCTATCTAACAAGCCATTCTCGGTGTGATGTTTTACATTCCAATTATCCATCTTTGCCAATTCTTCTTTTCCAACATCTATAGCAAAGCTGGGCCCTTCAGCAACAATGGATAGATCAGATTCAGTCACAATCGTTGCAATTTCGATAATCGTATTTTCATCGGGGTCGAGACCGGTCATCTCAAGGTCAATCCAAACTAATCTACTATCCGCCATACTATCCCCTCAGCCATCACAGATTTAACCGTTCAAAAATCTCTTTTCTTTTGGACTAGAAAATAATAACCATATCAATCCTACAGAAATCTGAATTAGTCCGGTTAATAGCAATGTTTCACGTAAAGAAAGAATATTCTCTTCGATAATATATCCAGCAGAGATTGTAGATATGCCCATGACTAAGGTAATGACGAGATTATCTGTTCCAGCAACCCTCCCCATCCAATCATTGTCAGTTCTACGTTGAAGAAGGGTTGTGCTAAAGACCCAAGAAATACCGCTGCAGGCATGGCTGAAGAAAACCAAAACAAGTGTAATAATTCCCCATTCTAGGTATGATACTCCTGTGTAGAAAATACCAGCACCACCCAAGGAAATACCGATGATGTAAGGAGTGTAGCGTTGAACTGTCATAAGCGGCCTAGTAACTAATGGGCCAAATCCACTTCCAAAGCCTCGAGCCATGTAAAGAACGCCGATTCCAGCTGCACCTGTGGATATCTCTCCCAAAGTTGAGTTCATTCCGATCAAAATTAGTAAGAATATCTGTGCGCCACCTCCAGTCGCCCACATCCCCTTTGCCAACACAATTCTACTGATTTCTGGCCTTTTGATAATAAATTCCCAACCAGAAAATATTTCTCTGAACATCGAGAAAAGACCTCCAGTTTTCCTCTCATCGAGATCAGGTCCCCCGTGAGGCAGGGTCGATATCACAATCGCAGCAATTATGAAAGTCACCGAATCAAGAATTAGTCCTGTTTCCCAACCATATTCCGAAATAACAAATCCAGCAAGTCCAGCCCCGATTCCCATTGATGCGGACCAACCTCCAGATATCAGGGCATTAGCAGTGAGAAGTTCTTCTTCGCTGCAAATTGTTGGTAGATATGCAGTTCCTGCTGGATCATAAATGGCCCTACCGACTACCAATAAGATAGTTAATGCATAAACTGAGAATAGATTATCTAAAATGCCGGTTAAGATGAATGATATCAGTATGACAAAAGAAAACAAATTTGCGATTATCATCAAGTATTTTCTGGGATATCTGTCTGCCAACATTCCAGTTATTGGCTCCAAAGGAGCAAAAGTGAAACTTCGTACGGCTAGAACACCTGCTATTGCTAAAGGAGAATTATCAGTTGCATCTCCTGCTAACAAGAACATTGCAAGTACGGTAAACCAATCTCCAATATAGAGAATCATATTCGAGCCCCAAAGGCGAGCAAACGTCTTGTTACTGCGGAGTAACTCAAGATAACCTGGACTAGTCAAAATAATTCCACCCATTGATTAAATTCACACTATCTCGGGAAGAACTTTCAGGACAATTAATGGGAATAAGGAAAACATCACATTGCTAAACATCGAATCTCGAGTGGCCTGCATATGATTGTCAAGGATTGCCTGCATACGGGTTTCTATTTGATCTGCTAATCCTTCTGCTGGAGTTTTTGCAACTCCAAGTCCATAGTCGATTAGATCCGCAGCCTTGTTCAAAATTAGCACTCCTAAACTTGTGATTTTACTCGGTTTATCGAGAGCCATTTCCTCTCCCTCGATAGTATCTGAAATTTCAATCGTGGACCATGGGCGAGGGATTCGGAACTCCTCAATATTACGAAGGAAATCGCGACCAGCAAGAACTTTCTCAACCCTTCTTTTAACCCTCTCTAGATTCATCTTAGCCATTTTCTTGACCGAACGGCGAGTACGCATGACTCTTCTAAAGTCCCATAGTACCCAATAAGCAAAGGCTACAATCAGAAGCTTTTCTCCTAAATCAGGAACACTATCCCAATCTTTCCAACCTATTTCTCCTATCCCTATCCTAGTTATTCCTGCGGCAATACTAGGTAGCAAAAATGCGATGACTTCTTGTTTCAATAATCCATCAAAGCCGTTTATCGGTAACCTGTTGTAATTTTGCTTAAGCCAACGCCAATGACGGGTTCTCTCCTCTTTAGGTGCAAAAACCGATATTAGGTCAAGCAACGGCCTTCTCAATAACCAAAATCGAAGAATTAATGGGATAAGTAAGGCGAAAATATAGCATTCCCAAGGAGTTTCAGGTGGCCAACTCGGGAGGGCGTAGGCACCTGCCATATGGACTCGTAGCATAGGTAAGCAATCAATCTCACTCCGCGAAGTAAGTTATCTTGCAGGAACTGAAAGTGCTGATCTTGCCATGATGATAACAAGAATTGCGGAACCAATCAAAGTTGCAGCAAGGACGTTTGAGGTTCTAACTAACATGAGGCAAAATCCTGTGATTCCACAAGCGTAACTAACAATCTCACAACGAGATGCTAACAATAAAACGGACGATGGAACCAATACTGGATTTGGATATTCACGAATCATTCTGCTGAGAAGAATGTAGAGGCCTTGGAATGGAATAGCGATACAAAATAGAGCCATGGCTACCAACAGGAGAGTTTCTGGATTGTCATCGGCGTTCAATTCTCCACCCTTCCAGAAAAGGTTACTCAGACCAACACTCAGTAATCCAGTGTGGATGAGGGCAGAGGTGGTTGAGACTGAAGTCGCTTCCACCGAATCGGGTACCATAGGGTGAATCCGAATCGAGGTGCTCTTGAGAATTGCGCTCGATTATTGTGGTTACCTACTGGTTATCTGGGAGTCTACTGGCCATCGCCCTCTTCCATATCGGCGGTACTAAGCATGGCCACCATGATGCGTAGTAACCCCATCTTAACTCTGGTGTGCCTTCGTAAGGCCTTAGCTTCCAGAAGGGGACACTTGCTCTAAGATGGTGGTCAGAATGTCGGGTCAACTCTAGCAGACTCCACCTAGACCACCTAGCCTCTGTATTCCAGGAGTGTTCCTTTGCAAACCTCTCGTCCTCAGATCTTCTGAGCCCCCAATGGCGAATGTAATTCACGTATTCCAGAGTTAGAATTGCGATTGCAGACATTACAAGCCATCCTACAGCAACTGGAATACCATCAAAATACCCAAGCATACCGGGGAGAAATGCTATTGCAAACAGCGTAACCATTTGTAGCAATAGGCCGCGATAAGTGGGATTGCTTAGACCCGTCTTACCCTTCTTGTTGTGTACACTAGCAGATGAGAAAAACTGACCTGGTATAGTACTCATCCAGAACGACCACAACCCCTGATGAGCCTCTGCACTGGCGGAGTCCTTGGCTGTGCTTACCCACTTATGATGAACATGATTATGCTCGTAGGTAAAGTGGGTGTAGTGGACTGAAAAAAGCAGAACTCTGGCAAGTCTCCATCCAGGACTTCCTCGTTTCTTATGGCCAAGTTCGTGAGCGGTGACTATGGCTGAGGCAGCGGCGCTTAGTCCTGAGGATAGAGCACCCACAACAAGCCACCATGTCATACCCTCTTCGGCGGCAAAGACGAAAAATGTAGCAACGACTACCATCTGTAAAATTCCATGAACCCATAGAAGTACCTCGAAGGGGGTTCCAGATTCTCTCGGAGGGCGTGCAACCTTCGATTCCCCCATCACGATGTCAAGTATAGGTGCAACTCCCCAGACAAATACTACCCCCATGGCTACGTATGCTTGGTTCTCAACCACACCCAATATGTTACCAGAAATGGCGAGAATTGGGGTAATCAAACCTAGTAGATGGAACGCCCAAGGCTCAGGTGAGAGGGTATCATCGTAGTTCTGAGTGACTAGTGCCGCCTCACTCATACAAATGGGCGTGCTTGGCCCTAGTCTTAGCGATTTTCGGTGATACAACTGCTTGGCAGTACGGGTTACGCGGGTTGTTGGCGAAGTAGTCATGATGATAATTTTCTGCAATCCAAAACTTACCTAATGGGCTTACTTCCGTTACTATGTCATCAACATAATTTTGTTGTACATATTCCATTACATGTTCAACGTCCATACGCTGTTCTTCGTTCGAATAAAATACACAACTACGATAATGTGGACCTATGTCATTGCCTTGACGATTCAATTGAGTGGGGTCATGTACAGTAAAGAAAACCTCGAGAAGTATTCTTTGAGGAATAATTTCTGGGTCGAATGTAACTCTGACTACCTCAGCATGTCCTGTACGTTTTCCGCAAACTTGCTCATAGGTTGGGTTATCGATGTGACCACCTGAATATCCAGGAACTACTTCACTAACTCCTCGAAGACCTAGCATGGCACCTTCCACACACCAAAAGCAACCTCCGCCGAGGACAATCTGCTCAGTCATGATGAAGGGGGATGGGCTCGCGGTTTTCAGGACTATGCTGACTCAAGATTAAATTCCGAGGGAACCCAATCCGATTAGAAGCATGAATAGCAAAGTGACTAATTCGATGGTTGCCCACAATCCAAAGAGAATCTTATCTGCCAGGGTTCTTCCCCCCCACCACTGCCAAAATTCACCTTTTCGCGGCATCGAGGTTAAACGCGCCAGAGCTGACTTCATACTAGTTGGCTGTCAGATGTCATGAATAAGTTATCTCCATCATCAAGAATTAATCTTCTCTAGGTTAAGATAATCTGTAATCGCAAGAGCCGAGTCCTCATGCGCACCAAGGCTGGCTTGCTAGTTCTGCTAATGATTGGTGCGTCACTCTCGGGTTGCATCTTCGGTAGCGAGCCTACTTTGGATCCTGAACCTGAACCTGAAGGTGAGATCAGATTTTGGGTTACTGGACCTGATGGCCAGAATATCGACCTCCCCCCATTACCGCTAAATTTCACTTTTTCCAACGTAGGTGAACAGGGCGCTGAACCAAGTATTGGGATTACCTCTAGTGGCTGCATGTTCTTCATAGCCTTCGAGAAAGTAATGCGTTCATGTGATCATGGAGGTTCTTGGGAAATTGTAGATGATATTGCATCCCATCCATCGACTTCTGACCCTTGGGGGTGGGTTGATCCAATAACCGACAGAGTCTACAATGTGCAAATGGTTGGGCTTTTGACAACTTGGATTGCGTGGTCGGATGATGACGGAGAATCATGGATTGGAAATCCTCATGATTCTGGTCCAATTCCTCTCAATGACCATATCAAACTAGGAACTGGTCCTTGGACTAGTGATGGATATGGGGCAGTTGCGAATGGTAATCCAGCAGCTTGGGAAACTGCTACTTATTTCTGCTACAATAAAATTGCAGGAATATTCTGCTACACCTCATTCAATGGAGGTGCAACATTCGAAGTTGGAGGACAGATTTTCGGAATGGCAACCAGTAACGGAGGTCTACACGGAGCAATAACCTCAGCACCAGATGGTACTGTCTATGTCCCTCCTAGAGTCGAAACACCGACAATCATTTTGTCGAAAGACAACGGACTAACCTGGTCTGAGAGAACAATGGGCTTGGATGTAGGGACACCTTATCCAAGAAAGAACTCGGAAGTTGGTACAGATAGCGAATCTAATGCCTATCATATTTGGACTGGAGCGGATCAAGGAGTATACATGTCTCGAAGCACAGATTCTGGCAATTCATGGGAGGAAAATAGTATCAGAATTAGTCCAGCGGGTGTAATATCGTCAGTATTCCCTCATATCGATGCTGGCGACCCTGGAAGAATCGCTATCACTTATCTTGGAAGCGAGGATGTTGGCCTACTGAATACCTCAAACATTGACGGTAATCCATGGGATGGGAATGCGCATTACGCCCCTCACAACACAACCTACCACCTCTACATTACCTACTCATTGAATGCGCTGGATGATGAACCGGTCTTCCATACTATGCGGGTTACTGATGACCCTGTTCAAATGGGCTCAATCTGTCTGAATAGCGGAGATTGTAGAGATTTTGGTGGCTCTAACCGTAACCTCTTGGACTTCAATGATTTACACATCGATCTAGAAGGAAGAGTGTATGTTGCATTTGCAGATGGCTGCACAGGAGCATGTTCTGATGGAAATAATTCCACATCAGAGGATTCACGAGATAGATTAGGGTCGGTTTACTTCCTAACTTCAGGTCCTAGCCTCTACGAATCGGTAGGAGATCTTGCTGAATTCATGTGAATTCAGCGGCGGTAGTTTGGTGCCTCACGAGTAATCTCCACATCGTGAACATGAGATTCCGAAAGTCCAGCGTTAGTGATCTTGACGAATTGGCAATTCTCACGCATTGCGTTGATGTCGCCATTTCCTGTGTAACCCATCGAAGATCGTAGCCCGCCAATCAATTGGTGGAGGACATGCTCTACTGGACCTCGAGCAGGAACCCTGCCTTCGATTCCTTCTGGAACATATTTGCGTGTATCTCCCTGTTCTGATTGGAAGTAACGCTCGTGAGCGCCCTTGCTCATTGCTCCAACACTTCCCATTCCTCTGTAGACCTTGTAGGAGCGCCCTTGGTAGAGGATTACTTCACCCGGCGCTTCATCAGTTCCAGCAAGAACGCTACCGACCATTACACAGTCGGCGCCGGCAGCAATTGCCTTTGCGATATCACCGCTAAACTTGATTCCACCATCGGCAATTACCGGAATGTTGGCTTTCTTACAAACCGCGACTACCGATTGAACGGCGGTTAGTTGGGGGACTCCTACTCCGGAGACGATTCTTGTGGTGCAGATAGAACCAGGGCCTATTCCAACTTTGACGGCATTTGCGCCTGCTGCAATCAGCGCATCGGCAGCTGCTCCAGTTGCGACATTACCAGCGATGATTTGCGCTTCAGGTCCTGCCGCTTCTCGAATTTGGTGAACCGTATGTAGAACTCCATGAGAGTGTCCATGGGCCGTGTCGACGACTACAGCATCAGCACCAGCCTCGAACAGAGCCAATGCCCTCTCGATACCTTTCTCTCCTGTTCCGGTTGCAGCAGCGACTCGAAGACGACCGTGTTTATCTTTGCAGGAATATGGATTGTCGCGACTACGTTGGATATCACGGACTGTCATCATTCCAGCGCACTTTCCTTCTTCATCGACAACCAAGAGTTTCTCGATTCTATGCTGGTGAAGTAGTTTCTTTGCAACCTCTGGGTCAACATGCTCTGGTACAGTCACCAAGTCAGTTGTCATCATTTCAGAGACTAGGATACTATCATCGGATACAAATCGAATATCACGATTGGTGATTATTCCAACAAGGTTCTCTTCTTCATCGACAACCGGTAATCCTGAGAATCCATGCTTATCCTTCAAAGCACGCATTTCACCAATCGTTGTCTCAGGACTAATCATTACTGGATCGAGGACCAAACCAGACTCAAACCGCTTGACTGAATTGACCTTGGCAGCTTGCTCCTCGATAGTCATATTTCGATGAATTACCCCGATTCCTCCAGCTTGAGCCATAGCAATAGCCATGCGCGATTCAGTAACGGTATCCATGGCTGCGGAGATTACTGGAACATGGAGAGAAATCGACGAAGTTAGCCTCGTTTTTAGGTCAACTTCAGCCGGTAGAACTGCTGATTCAGCGGGCAAGAGGAGGACATCATCGAAGGTCAATGCTTCCGGTATGGTGTCGCTCGCCATTAGGGATACCCGAGAGCGGCTGTATATCAACGATTCGTGAGGAAATAATCCATTGTGAATTTGAGATTAGCAATCACCCCTTTCATTGTCTTCATCCTAAGGAATCACTAATCCTAGGATAAGCGAATGTTGATGCCCCGGCTGTTAAGTCGGGGATACATGAGCGAACAACAAGGAATCAGTATGATCATGGTAAATACGGAAGAAGTACCTGGAAGAACCATTACCAAAACTCTCGGAGTAGTTAGTGGCTCGACAGTTAGGGCAAAGCATGTCGGCAAGGACATTGGTGCATTCTTCAAGAATATCGGTGGTGGTGAACTAAAGGCTTACACCGAACTACTGGGGGAATCTCGTGACCAAGCTGTTCAACGAATGTTGGAGGAAGCTGTTGGACGAGGTGCCAATGCGGTTGTTAACGTTAGAATTGCCACTAGTGCAATTACTCCCGGAGCGAGTGAAATATTGGCTTACGGAACCGCGGTTGTAGTTGAATAGGTGATAAAATGGAAGTCTGGCAAATATTCCTTTTTGTCAGTTTATTATTTGCTGCCTTTGGAATTGCTTGGGCCCTATTCAGCCCATTTGCTTTCATTTATTCTGCATTATTCAGCCGGCGAAATCATAGCAAGATGTTGGATGAATTAATGCAAAGAATTGAAGTTACTGTAGATAAGTATGGAAGAGATCCATTGACCAATAAGAAATCACCAACATTTGGAGAAGATGTCTCAGAAGCTATGTATGTTCAAGCGAATTATGTAGTTGGCCCTGGATGGTGGAATCAATTTATTGGAGGATGGCATACCCTAATTGGTGGAAAAATAAATTCATACGATGATATTCTAACAATCGCGCGTCAAAATTGTCTACAATCATTACGCGAGCAAGCCGCCGAAGGGGGTTATGACGAAGTAATCAATGTCAGATTAGAAACGGCTCGATTATCCGCTCTCTCCAATCAGAAAAATCAAAACAAATTCATCGAGATTTTTGCTTACGGAACGGCAGTCAAATACTCGTGATCAACCTGCTCCTTGTTTACCTTCAATCGCAATTAACAGCATGGTTGCAGCTAGAACTAATCTAGGATCTAATCCAGAGGACTGGATATTTTTGACATATAATTTGTTGACAAAGGTCCCCCGAATACCTCCAGATTGAGTGAATGTAACGGGATTTTCACCAGCAGATAGTATGAACTCTTGTGGTACAAAAATGTCTGCAAAAGGTACGAATCTACGGACTAAAGCCAATAATCCATTATCTTCACTAATTGTACCAATTTGATTGCCGGAAGAATCCATGACTTTCCATGAATCCTTAAAAATGGATTTCAAACCTTCTCTTTTGAAACTACAAATTGCTTCTCCGGTCTGAGAATCAGTGATATCATATCCCGCTCCAAAGTCAATTATGCTACGGGCTTTAATGCAGATTAACTCGGTGCTCTTTTGTTCATCACTATACACACGAATATCCTCTTTCAATTTGAGAGCCTTCTGTTTGCTGTATCCAATTAACTGCTGCATTGAGTCGTCAGAATAGATGTGAAATTCTTCTCCTAGTAGTTTCAACACTTTTTGCCGAACCATGTAAGAATCTGCTTCGTATAGGTTGCTCATTGGTATCACTCAAAATTAGGCTCTGCTATCTCACGAATAAACGATTTGCCGTCGAAGCGATTTTCATAATCTAGTTTTTCTGAGAAAATTAATCTACAATCATATTGTAAGTATCTGTGCAAAGGCACCGAAAAAAAAGCCGATGAATACTAAAATAAGTAATAATGTATGGCCGAAAATGGTTCCGTAAAATAACCCGATTAAATGAGTCCACTTTTTCAGATGTATCATAGTAATTAGGTAGATTAGAAGGAAAACAATGCTGAGCCCCAATGGCCCAAAAGAGAAAACACCCCCTTGATTGGACTCGTCTCCGTTATCATCACTACAGGGGTATCCTCCGATCCCCCAGCATGGATCATCAGTCATTTCCTGATATGCGGCACCGGCCCCCAACAATGAAGCAGGGAGTAGTACGATTATTGGCAGTATCAAACCCCAGGTAAACTGTTTGTCATTTAGGCCGTCTTTGGCTTTAACAAATGATACTAATGTGTAAAATGGGATTACACCTAATGGTATAACCGCTAGAGGTCCAGCAAACACGAGAGGGAGGGATAAAATTACAGACAAACAAATGTATAATATTCTCATTCCATGAGTAGTAATTTCATCATTCTCTGGAGTCTCGATTGGACTGCTTTCTTCGTAACTTATATCCGTATTCACTTCGGAATTTAATGAGTCCTGTTGAGCCATCCAAAGGTGTCCATAATACTCCCATTGTTCCATGGTCCACCCTGCGGGTAATCCTTCAGAGGGAAGCGGTGGAGAATTATTCTCAACTTTGGATTGTTCATATTTTTTGAGTAACTTATTCATTGAATAAACAGGTGAAATTAACGTGACTGCGGTTATGCCGATGAAATATAATGCAAAAATGAAAGGTCCAAAGTCAGACGTGTTAGCAGCATTCCCCAATAATATTGGAAAAGCAATCCAACAAAAAATAATCATCCCCATGGATTTGAAATCCTCAAGATATGCATTACCCAATCCCGGAAATATAAATTGCAGTAATACAGCCCATACCATATTCTGTTTTGGTGGGCTATTCATACTATCACTTGAGGCCATGAAATTGAACCATCCTAAGGCCCATATTTTATTCAATTTATTCCCAATAATAGTCTTCTTTATCTACAGTATTCATGCGATAATGGAAAAAATAATTATTCAATAAAATTGGAATAATTCATGAAGAGGAAGGAATACGGAATACCACTGACGCGACCCCATTGTGGTGTTCGAAGTCGGAGTTGATTGTATGCAGGGCGCGCCAATTACGAAGATTGAGCCAAAGATTGCTGCACGTTTGGCAAAACAGCGTTACCATCTAGTCGGCGATCACGGTGGAGTGAAAGTTTGTCATTGGACAAAACAGAGTCTGATTGCCGATCGTTCTTGCTACAAGGGTACATTCTACGGAATCGAAAGCCATGGCTGCATGCAGATGGCGCCTAATGTTGACACCTGTAATCTTGCATGCACATACTGTTGGAGAGAGCCGCACTCTGACACGCTTACCAAAATTGATGATGACCCTTACGAGTTATTCCTTGAATCCGTCAGGGCTCATAGACGCCTTCTAACCGGATACGGGGGTAATCCGAAGGCTGACAGAGAAAAGTGGCTGGATGCACAAAACCCTAAGCATGTAGCGATTTCACTCAATGGTGAGCCTACACTATACTCAAGATTGGGCGAATTCCTAGAAATCTGTCACCAACATGGAGTCTCAACTTTCCTAGTTACCAATGGTTCTCTACCTAAGGTGATCGAGGAACTAGATCCGCTTCCTACACAACTCTATGTCAGCGTAGATGCTCCAAATAAGGAAATATTCAATCGACTTTGCAAGCCGAAGTTTGATACTGCAGCGTTTGAGAAATTAGAAGAAACATTGCAATTACTTCCAAGTTTAGACACCAGAACCGTTTGTCGCCATACTCTAATCAAAGGAGAATCACTGGGTCATTACGATGATTATTCTCGTCTAGACAATATAGCGGATCCGGATTTTATTGAGGCAAAGGGGTACGTATATGTTGGAAATTCACGTTCAAATCACACCATCGAAAATATGCCAAGCCATGATGAGATTATGGAATTCAGCAGAACCCTTGCACCGATGGTGGGTCGCGAGGTCCTTTCCGATAGGAGAGAAAGTCGAGTCGCATTGATTGGAAAAGAAATGATTCCAGTTGTTCTTCCAGAAAAGGTACGAGAATTACCTGCAGACCTTGGAATTGCAAAGCCGCAAAATTTCTCTCTTCCTATTGCCTAATTGGAATTATTTTTCTCTGGAAGAATTATCTCAGATGGACCGATTCTGTTGGCTCCAAATTCGTTTACATTACTCTCACTTGGATATCCTACACAGATTCCACAGAGAAGAGAGTAATTTTTGCTAATTTCAAATTCCTTTCTAACCGCATCTTCCCAAACTGCAACCGACCCCTGAGCACAAGTTCCCAATCCTTTGGAATGAGCGGAGAGCATCAGGTTCTGCATGAATAATCCTGCATCGGACGCGGCAAATTTGCCCAGACTTTTGTGTGTGAACAAGAATAATTCAACTGGAGCGCCGAAGAATTCGTAATTTCTGGCCCAAAATCCATCCCTTGCCTCTTTGTCGTCTCGGGGTATTCCCATATGTGTGAACATCTCTTTACCGACTCTTTGCGATCTTGGAATCAAATCTTTGTGATATGACTTCACGACTAACCAATTGCTAGTTGGTAGCCCCTTCCATCTCAGTAGAGCTTTTATTTTCCCAAACAAACCCTCTCCTCTTGCAGTTTTTACCGCCTCAAACCTACTCAGAAATTCCTCAGAAAGACGGTCTCTGACGTCTCCTTTAGCAACAGCAACAACGAATGGTCGAGTATTACTCCAACTTGGAGAAGTCAGTCCTGCAGCAATTATTTCCTCGATTAATTCGTCGGGAACAGGTGTTGGAAGAAAGTCCCTAGTGGATCTTCGTGAAGCGGCAAAAGAGCCGAAATCGTTAGCATCAAACTCGCCCTTCATATCCTTGTTAGAGAGCGATTGTTATTTCATATGTGGTATTGACTAAGACCTATGTTCGATTGGAAAAAATGACTGTAATGACGCAACTTGATGAATGGTCCTCAG
>DAMG01000024.1:18596-25055 GCA_002497025.1 Euryarchaeota archaeon UBA126 | reverse complement strand
ATCAGAAATTCAATCTGGACTGGTTGAGAGAAGAAAATAATCCTAATTCTGAACCAATCATCGATGTCCTATTAGCTGAAAATGCCGAACAAGAGGCTGTTGTTGCAGTAGTTTATTCCGAAGAGTTAGTCTATCGTGATAGAGAAGGTCTGATTACAGAATATCCTTCACTAGAAGGTCCATTCAGTATCGTCGCCTCATCAGGTTCCCAAATCGCTATTGCAAACTCTACTGAGAGTGGTCCAGTTTTGGAAATCATTTCTCTTGCTACTCAGTTTACTGCACGTATCGATATTGGAGATACGACTGATGAGGATGTTGATGAATTTCTTGAGGATTTATTTGAAGAACGTGTAGATTATACAAATTCCACAATAGTAGACCTTGTAATGGAAGGTGATCATATCGTCGCCGTTGTCGATATAGGTCCTGTTAATCGAACAATTCTGATTGATTTGAGGACAGGGGTACAAATATTGCTTTCAGATCCAGTTTGGCCTTCTTCCTCACCAAGTATCTCAGAAGGAAATGTTGCATTCCTTCAGATTCCTAGATTTGATCCAACTGCTGAAGACGATGATTTACTAACTGCTAGGGACGTATTCCTTCACGATATAGATGAGAATAGAACATTGCAGTTGACGATTGATGATGAGGTTGACCAATCTAATCCCCAAGTCCTGAAATCTAATGTTGCGTGGATAGAAAGTCAGGAAGACGGAGATTTGGAAATACGAATGTATGCATTGGAAGAAACCTTTGAGCCCTATTCATCTGTGGTATTACAATCCTCGATTGTACTTCTCATTCCAATGATGATACTATATGCGTTCCAATCGGCAAAAGAGTCATCCAGATTTAATTTTCGTCGAGAAAATTGAATCACTCTGCAAGCCTGAACATTTCGTCCAGACTTCTCTGAGCACGCTGTATGATTTCCTCATTAAGTTCGATGATTTGTTCCGGATGAGGGTCTCGAAGTGCCTGAAGTATGTCCTCCAATTGAGTCATTTTCATGTAACGGCACATAACACAAGTTCCGATTAGATTCAGATTATTTTCAGATTCTGCTCTAACTCGATCGGCAGTACCACATTCGGTAATTAGCATAATATCGGATTTTCCTTCTGAACCCAGCCTCAAAGCTTCTTCTCGCAGGACTTCACTACTACCAACAATGTCGCTTTCTGCAATCACGTCTGCATCACATTCTGGATGACTGAGGACCTGTAATTCGATACCTTGCTCAGCGGTCCTCTCTCTCCATGAGCGTATTTTCTCACCGGTGAATGTAGCGTGAACATAACATTCACCATCGTAATTGATGACCTCCTTACGTCCAGCCAAATATTCAGCCAGATGCTTACCCATTAATTGGTCGGGGACGAAAATTAATCGGTCACCGGGGAGTTTCTCACATATTCTGAGATAATTACTACTCGTTACACAAACATCGACCTCTGCTTTAACCTCGGCGCTTGTATTGATGTAACAGGCCACCGGAACTCCTGGATAACGTGACTTTAGCTCACGGACATCCTCTGCAGTTATGCTATCAGAAAGCGTACATCCGGCTTCCGGAGATGGGTGTAGAACGGTCTTGTGTGGGCTGACTATTTTTGCGGTTTCGGCCATAAATCGTACACTGGAGAATAGAATAGTTTGCTGAGGTGCGTCTCTAGCTGCTTTTGATAGTGAGTAACTATCCGATACCGAGTCGGCCACCCCATATACGATATCTGGAGTTTGGTAAGAGTGTGCGATAAGAAAAACATCGTTCATTTTCTTTAATTGATTAATTTCGAGAGTTAGAGGTGCAATTGTTTTACAGGTCTCGAGATCCCATAGTGTGCCTTGATTGATGACCTTTTGTAGTCGCATAGCCTCGTTTTCAATTTCTTCCACTGAATATGACTTGGGAGTCACTAAACCCCGTGGTAACGGGGCCGCCGGCATCCGCATTGTCATCTAATCTCGCTACTTCGTGCTGTGCAACCGCTTTCAAGGCATCTCATCTCGGAGGGACATGGCTGAAGAGGCGATACCGATGTGGATAGAGGACTCAGTTCTTCATATCGGAGCAGAAGCAACTGCAATATCTGGTTCATGGATGGGTAGAGAAGCAGTATTGAAAAAGCGTGAACCAAGAGCCTATCGACACCCTTCTTTAGACAGGAAATTAACCCGACAAAGATTGGCTGCAGAGGCCAGGATTATTGCACGATTACAAGATATAGACTTCCCTTCTCCTTCACTACTTGATATGGATGCAGAGGGAGGATGGATATTGATTTCAAGGATCGATGGAGTACCTTTGTATGATGCATTACAGAATGGCAATGCAGGGCTAAAAGAAATCCATAAGTTTGGAGAATTGATTAGAAAATTACATGAAAATGACATCGCTCATGGGGACTTAACCACACATAACGTGCTAATTGATGAAAATGGAAATTTGACCATTATAGACTTCGGTCTTGCTAGAATTGCCCCAGAAATCGAACAACTCGGTCTAGACTTACAGGTCCTGAATGAGTGTCTAACAGCCAGCCATTACAATTTCGAATTAGCAGTTGAAACAATGGTTGACGGATATTTGTCCGCTGACTCAGGAAACTCATCGACCATTTCGAAGCTGTCCGCAAAGGAAGTAGTTGAGCGATTCAATGCGATTCGTGGTCGGGTCAGATACCATGCTTGAGTTGAGTCCATGAGAATCCTCTTTGCAACAGGTAATGAAAACAAAATTGTAGAAGCCAGAGAGGTACTAGAGCCTCTTGGACACACCGTCGAGGGATTGGTAATAAATGGACAAAAACCTGATTTCGACGAGCCAAAGGAACTTGGATTAGAGGGCGTAGCAGAATCGAAAATCCGACAAGCACTCGATTTAATTAAAGGAAGTGAATTAGAGGGAAGTGTAATTCTTGTCGAAGATTCAGGTATATTCCTAGATGCATTTCCTGAATGGCCGGGTGCTCGATCTTCAGATGTAGAGAAAGAAATAGGTCTTGAGGGAATAATTGATCGAGTTAATGAATCCGGAAATAGCGGTGCAGAATATAGAGCGGTAGCGATTCTCTCAAATGGTAATCAAGAATGGAAATCACAGGGAATATGCCGGGGTAAAATATCTGATTACCCAAGAGGTAGTAATGGCTTCGGATATGACCCCATTTTCATTCCTGAAGAAGGTGGTGGAGGGACCTTCGGAGAATTGGGTAAGGAAATTAAAAATCAGATTTCCCATAGGAAAAAAGTCATGCAAGGGCTCTCAAATCTTCTCAAATCCCCGTCAAGGTGAATAGAGACTAGCCTCTGTGGTAGTTGAGGGACAGACATGGTTTCGTACACCCGACTCTTGCTTCTAGTCCTTTTAGGACTAGGAACGCCTCTGTTCTTACTCTTCCAAGGTTCGATGAATCTTGGTCAACAAATCGCAGCGGGAACAGTGCTATTGGCATTCCTTGCTCTCTTCGTATTTTCAGGCAGAAAACCACTCCCCTCAACTCTCAAATCTCCTGTTGTCGAAATCGAAGAAGAGGATGAAGAACCAGAGTCTGCACCAGTACCTGAAGTGGTTGAAGCGGAAGAGCAAGAAATTCGCCGCAGTCGACGCCGAGTTGCAACCCCGGTCTCGACACCCCCGGAGGCCCCACCTCCTCCAATTGCTATGCCAAGTCCGGATGCACCAATGCCCGCACCGAATATGCCAATGCCGCCACCAATGCCTTCTCCACAAGCTCCTGTAGTTGCTGGAGATGGGGAGAACGTTGCTCAACGTCTAGTGGTCTCTCGAGATGCCCAATCTCAAATGGAAACTGAAATCGAGGGTTATGTTGAGCAACAACGCGAGAAGAGGGCGGTTATTCGCGGGAAAATCGACCGACGTCGCCGTATGGCATTAGCTGAGAGAAAGGCGACTAAAGTCAGAATGTGGACAGAGTTAGAGGATGGGGAAGACCTCGGTGCCTTACTAAATCAAGTAGATCATGGGCTAACTGTAATTGAAGAAGATGAAAGCCCCGATGATTCATCTCCATTAGGCGTATCATATGTTAGAATTGACGAGTCTAGAATACTCAAAATCAGAGTTCCATTGAAGATTCCAGAGAAGACAGTAAGTAAACCAGTCGAGGAATTACCCGATATTGAGGATATGCCTCCTCCGCCTACTGGTTTACCGCCAATGCCTCCACCACCTGGAATGCCTCCCCCTTCACCTCCTGAGTGAGCGTATCTTCAAGCGGCGGTGGCTCTTCGGTCAACCATGAGCGAAGACGTGCTACTGGTCGAGAATATTCTAGTTGAGGGTTCAAGTCCAGCAGGTGGGGTGATTTCTGTTTGGACGTTAAATCGCCCAGATAAACTCAATGCTCTGAACAAAGCATCGCATACTGCTCTCAAGCAAGCCTGTGCCGAAGCGGAGGCAGACGACAACGTCCGAGTAGTGGTAATTCGTGGTGCTCCTCCTCCTCCAGCCCCTGAGGGTAAGCGTCAGAAACCAGCAGCCTTTGCTGCTGGGGCTGATATTTCCGAGTTTGCAGGAAAGAATTCCGACGACGTTAGACCATTCTTTGAGGATAATGCATGGGAGAGGGTTTGGAATTTATCAAAACCAACTATCGCAATGGTCGATGGCTTCGCTCTTGGTGGCGGAACAGAATTAGCCCTTTCCTGTGATTTACGAATCGCTAGCACGCGTGCAAAGTTTGGAACCCCTGAGATCAATCTTGGACTTATTCCAGGAGGAGGTGGAACTCAGCGTCTTTCAGACATATTGGGGTACGGCAAAGCAATGGAGATGGTAATGACCGGGGAAATGGTAGGCTCGGAAGAGGCTCTAAGGCTAGGACTAGCCAATGACGTAGTAGAGCCTGAACAGCTTGAATCTCGTACAATGGAAATGGCAGAAAATATAGCCAAAAAGTCGCCATACACCATCAAGGTAGCAAAACGAGCAGTTCGCTCTGCCCTCGATCTTGGAATGTCTGAGGGAATATTAGCTGAGAGGTCTGAATTCGTTGCACTCTTCGACACCGAAGACAAGGAAATTGGTGTTCAGGCCTTCCTCGAGCGGAAGGATGCTGAGTGGAAAGGTTCCTAATAGAAAAACAGTAATTCATAATCTCTGATGAATAGTAAGGCTTGTGTCGATAGTTGACTATCTATTTGCTCCGAGATTAGATCGTTTTGGCTCAAAGACTCCTAGTGAGGCATCTAGAATATTTTTCTTAATTGTCATTCTATCAGTTTCTTATTGGGCATGGCAGGTTTCAAACGGTGTAATCTCCATTTGGTTCATGATTGTAATATTCATTTCAACTCCAATCCTTTCAATTGGATGGTGGTTACTTTCCTTGATTTCAAAAAATCTCCCAGAGAAGGAATTATTTTCCAAATGACTACTGTATTTCCAATGAAATTTCACCTATTGGGTCATTTGATTTCGTAACATCAATCACCAACCATCCACTATTTTTTGCCAATTTAACCATCTCCTCCTGAATTTCTCGAATTCTATCGATATGGTCTAGGTAATGCCGAACCGATCTACCATTGTGTTTACGTCTGCCTGCAATCATTCGCACATGCTCCTCAGTATCTTCAACAGCCAAAACGACTCCACAAGCATCTCCTCCTGCGGCTCTCCATTCATCGATTATGGCAAAATTCGGTACGAAATGTACTCCTTCCATCAATAGGTCTCCTCCCCTTTTAATTTCACGACTAACTATCGCTTTTATCGCACTGTTGAGGGGAGAAACGGTATCTTTCCAATCCTCGATAGCATTCGATTTTCCCGGCTGAAATGAAGATCTATGCAAAGCCGGCACCTCTTCTCGAGGGATTTGGGTTCTCAAAGTCTCTCGAATAGTATCCGTTGCCACAACTTTGTCGAATTCTAGAGATGCGGCAATCCTAGCGGTAAGAGTTGACTTCCCGACACCACTTGCACCGGTTATGACCAGCAACCTGCCGACCATTTGTACACCCCTAACGCTGGATAGCCTTCACTTCAAGGAATTCTTCTAATCCTTGAATTCCGAGTTCACGACCGTTACCAGATAGTTTGTAACCGCCAAATGGAGCACTGATATTGAATGCGCCACCATTGATACTCACCTGTCCAGTTCTCATTTTCCGGGCAAATTGCAAAGCCCTATCTGCATCGCCAGACCAGACTCCTCCAGACAAACCATATTCTGAATCGTTAGCTAAGATAATTGCTTCTTCCTCTGAATCGTAAGTCGTTATCGAGAGGACAGGACCAAAAATTTCTTCCCGAAAAATGGTCATCTCAGGGGACACGTCAGCAAATACGGTTGGCTTGACGTAATATCCCGAATCAAGCCCATTAGGCATTCCTTCGCCTCCGGCAACTAGTGTTGCCCCTTCCGCAATTCCAGAAGCGATGTAGCCGGCTACCGATTCTTGTTGTCTAGCCGAAACCATAGG
>DAMG01000024.1:0-18276 GCA_002497025.1 Euryarchaeota archaeon UBA126 | reverse complement strand
CCGCAACGTATGGATTCATCCATTGGGTCGCCTACGGAATAGCGGGCCATTGTTGCAGCAATTACCTCAACTACTTGATCACGTGCAGTTGCCGGAATGATTAGCCGGCTTAGGCTGGAACATTCCTGTCCAGAATTGTTGAAGCATGCGTAAACGGCCATTTTGGCGGCCTTTGCTATGTCGGCATCATCTAGGATTACATTTGCACTCTTTCCACCTAATTCCAGAGTTACTCGCTTAACAGTCGGAGCGGCTGCTTGTGAGACACTAACACCGGCGCCGGTTGAACCAGTGAAACTTACCATGTCTACCTCTGGGTGGGAAGATAGAGTCTCTCCGATTTCTCTTCCATGACCTGAGACGAGATTGAAGACACCATCAGGAAGACCGATTTCATCGATGATATCTGCAAGAATAAATGCGTTCAGTGGAGCCTCTTTTGACGGCTTGAGAACCATTGTACAGCCTGCAGCTAGTGCTGGTGCAACCTTGCCTATGATTTGGTGGAGAGGGAAATTCCAAGGAGTAATCATACCCACCACTCCAATTGGTTCTTTGACAATTAACGAGTTACGAACTTCTTCTTCCCAATCAAAAGAATCCAACATTTTCGAATAAGATCGTGATACAACTCTTGGAGTTCCAACCATAGCCATTCTACTGTAATTGATTGGTGTTCCAACCTCTGCGGTAATTAATTCGGCGATTTCTTCCCCTCGTTCAGCGATTGCGGCTGAAATCGCATTCAGGTAGCCTTGCCGCTCCTCTATACTCGATTGCGACCAAGATGGAAATGCAGCACGTGCTGAGGCTACGGCCTTTTCTACATCAGCAGCACTTCCAACAGGCACCGAACCAATGCATTGCTCCGTTGCAGGATTGACTATCTCAATACTACCTTCTCCACTTGCAGCAACCCACTTTCCGTCGATGTAGATGTTCTCACGCGCGTGCATGTAGTGGGGCGGTACGGCGCGACTTATCACATTCATGCAGTTCAAAAGTAGAGGCGGTACCGCCCAGTCATGGGAATTACAGTGGAACGTCATGATGGCGGAGTAGCCGTTGTGACTCTTTCAGAAGAGGCAGCTAGGAATGCATTCTCCCGTGCTTCAATCCATGAAATGTCTAATGTATTGGGCAGTTTACTGGATGATTCTACCTGTAAGGCAATTGTTCTGACTGGAACGGCTCGATTTTTCTGCACAGGCGCAGATATTGATGAGTTCGCAGATTCAATTGACGATGGATCAATTGGAAATCTTGTTGACGAATTAACCAGTGTATTACACCCTCTTGAATTACGTTTACGCCGTAGTCCAACTGTATTTATTGCAGCAATTAATGGGTCAGCAGCTGGAGGCGGATTAGGTCTCGCACTTTGTGCTGATTATCGTCTATGTATTCCAGAAGCAAGACTTGCAGCAGCCTTCTTCTCATTAGGAATTTCACCAGATGGAGGTTCGACCTGGCTTCTTCCACGCTTGGTCGGATACCAACGGGCTCGCCGTTTTTTCTTCGATAACGAAGTTTGGACAGGCGAGCAGGCACTTGAATATGGAGCGGTAGATGAATTGGTAAACTCAGAAAACCTTCTGGACAGAAGCATTGAGATTGCAACAAAATGGGGTTCTTGGGCAGAGAAAAGCAAACAAGGCACCAAGCAATTACTAGATGCCTCCTCGACAACTTTCATGGAGACCCAACTTGAATTCGAAAAGGCCTTGATTACGGCAGCTTCATTGACTCCAGATTTTGCAGAAGGGGTATCCGCTTTCTTAGAGAAGCGAGTACCCAGATTCGGCATAAAGTCAGAGGAAGAATGAGTTTGAAGATTAAAAAAGGGCATTGAAATGAATTATACTTCAATGAAAAAACGGAAATCAGTTTCTTATTCTAAGGACTTAGAATTTCCAATTGACAAAGTTTGGAGTGTTATTTCGGCACCTCAGAACTTAGAAAATTGTCATCCTTTTTGTAAAACCAATTCAACTATTGAATGGCATGACCAACATCATGATGTTCTGCAGTACTTGAACGGCAGAAAATTTTACCGAGAATTCTTGATTTGGACACCGATGAAAGGTTATGAGTTAATTATAGGGGAAAAAAACGGACCAAAATCCTACGTTATTTGGGAATTATTTGAAATTGAAAGGAATAGGACAAAACTCAAAATCACGGTTTTCCCGTATTTACTTGCAAAAACCTCTAAGTTTTTACCAATTTTTCCTTTTTGGATAAAACCAAGATTGAGTCGTTACCTATACTCCGTAATATCTGGATTTGAGTATTATCTTCAGAATGGAAAGCCGGTACCTAGGAATTATTTTGGCCAACACCCGTGGTTTTCTTGATCCAATTTATTGTCAATTACGAAGTTTAACTACTCCTACAATGATTGTGATAATACAGCATAATGCGGCAATATTGGCTAGAGTCATCGCCACCGAGCCAATTACAATTCCATAAACCAACCATAGGATAAGTGACGTTGAGACCAGAGTAAAGGTTGGTAGCGAAATCCCATCGTGTTTCTTTTCAGACCATACTCTTTGGATTTGAGGCACCCATGCAATTACACCTAGAAATCCCGCAAATATTCCGATTACTTCTACCCAGAATGGAATCAGATCATCCACTCCTCATCAATCAAAATGGGAAATCCTCTCGATCGGATTTTTCTCCTTCAGTCCAATCATAAATTCCTCTTCCAGTCTTCTTGCCAAGACTTCCCTCTGAAACAAGAGAGTCAAGTAATCGATGAGGACGATATGAATCATCATCAAATGCATCAGCCAGACTATTGAGGATATCTCGTCTTACATCCAAACCGACTAGGTCGGAGAGCTCCAAAGGGCCCATAGGGTGTCTGTAACCTAGCCGCATAGCAGTGTCAATGTCACTAGCAGATGCTACTCCATCAGCGAGCATCCTAATTGCTTCATTTCCGAGAACAACTCCCAATCTACTGGTTGCAAATCCTGGTATGTCATTGACAAGAATAGTTTCTTTTCCCATTACAGAACCAATTGATTGCGCTGCTGCAATGGTGTCATCCGAGCAAGAATCATGACGAACAATTTCGAGTAGTTTCATTATTGGAACCGGATTAAAGAAATGCATTCCGATTACTCTTTCTGGACAATTAGTTGACTCTGCAATAGCAGAAATTGGTAGTCCTGATGTGTTGGTTGCAAGAAGGGCATGAGACGGTGCCATCTCCTCTAATTGACCGAAGATTTGCTGTTTCAATTGCATATTTTCGGGAACTGCTTCAATAACCAAATCAACGCCGTCAACCGACTCTTTCAAATCAGTAGATTGAGTAATGTTAGCCGACCATTTGGCTTTCTGTTCCTCAGTAGTTTTTCCGCGAGCGATTCCTTTCTCCCAGAAAGTATCAATGGCATTCATTCCCTTTTCTAGTCCTTCAGGAAATGCGTCATAGAGTCTAGTTTGCCAACCTGTTTGGGCGCAAACCTGGGCGATTCCTGCGCC
The DNA here is from genome assembly GCA_002497025.1 of Euryarchaeota archaeon UBA126. Lineage (GTDB taxonomy): Archaea > Thermoplasmatota > Poseidoniia > Poseidoniales > Thalassarchaeaceae > MGIIb-O1. Next base: position 14,775 of record DAMG01000024.1, on the reverse strand, counting down.
CATCGTACCGGCGCCGATTACGGCGACGGTACGAACATCCATCCAATCACTCCCTACCGTAGGCTGCAAGGGCAGCTTGGAATAGCCGTTGTCGAGGGACATCATGCTCTAAGAAGCAGGTGAATGGTGCTACGTCCTTTAGCAATTCAATCGCAGAGACGTAAGCGCCGTAGATGAATGGGTCAGCTACTTCAGTCGCAGGAATATCAATGCCTAACTTTGCTAAGCCTTTGCGCGTATCTTCATCCCAAATTGCGTAGGTATGATGGGTGAAGTGTAGGTATGCTGAGAGTCTACGGATATCTGATCTAGCACCTTCTGTGAAGGAGTCGATAAGTAGAGTGTCAGGGTATCGAATAGCGTACATTGCTAGTTTGACTTCTCTAGTGGTTTCCTCTCTCCATTCCCGCTTGCCTACACCCATCCAGTCATCTACCATATCGAGCATGTCGTTGGTATATGGTCTGTGAATGCGATAGAGTAATTCTTCGTATCTCTCTGGGTTTTGTTCCGAAGAGTGGTGGTGCTCATGGAATAGTTCAGTAAGCCTGTCAAAGAATGGCTTGCAGCGTTCCTTGTCAAAGGCGAGTAGTGCTAGATGTTGCATCTTCAGTCGCCCTTCCACTCGCGGTATTGAATCCATTCTTGTTGCATGTATTCATTTATCAGACGGTCTTCGTCTTCATCGGTCGGTAGTACATCTATTAGGTAAGCATCCCAATCAGCATCGCTGCCTTCGAATTCTTCGCCTTCGAGAGTGTATTTCTTTCCTGCATATTTTCCAATTCCACGGTTGAATTTATCTGATGGAATTGTCAACTCAGGCTCGCCATCTTTTCGAGCCTTTGAGATACGTCGCATCTCATCTCTCAATTCTTGGAAGTATATTTCTCGGCTTGCCTCGTTGAGATGAGCTCGATCGGCATCGTCTTCTGATTCTCTTTCGTCGTATCGCCCCTTTATTCCGTATACATAGGCCCACTGAGCGCTGCTCGAATCGTCAGTTCCAAACAGGTCCAAACCTGTACTGACCCACTTGTTGATGTATTTCTGTAAGAGTGCACATGGAATTACTCCTTGCTTGACAATCCTTCGTAGTCCATTGGCTCCGGTTCCAAGGTGGAATGATTCCTCCTTGAGCATAGGTCCCATAGATGCGGCCAATGGTTGGAAGGAAGAGGTACTGAGCATCTTCAGTTGGAACTTTCCATCGCGGTCGATAAAGTGAGTAAAGCAGAAGAAATCAAGCCAATGGTCGATAGGTGCATTGAATGAACCGAGGATTCTGGTTCCTTCCTGGGCATTTCTCTCAAGCAACTTTGCAGCCTCTCTGACGCCATGTTCTCCAAAGTAAGTACAGAGGAGATATGCCATTTGCCAACCATGCCTCTGCTCTTCGCACATGATTCTCAGAGCAGACTTTTTGTCATACTCAGTTGGTGCTGTATCTAGCAGGTGGTTTTGTTGTTCCACACTAGCAAACTCGGTATCTCCCTGAACACTCACCATAGAGATGATTGCATCTCTGATGTTTTGCTGAGGGATTTGCATTCTTCTTTGCCACTTTGGCATACCTTCAAAATCTCCGAATTCGATGCTGCTTCCTGCGGTGTCCCAATCGAATTTGATATCGAATCTGTAATCCCCCAACCACGATGGGTCGAAGCCAATTCGAGTCTGCCATTCTTGGAAATCGCTAATCCAGGCTTCAAAATTTGGAGAGTAGTCCTGAACAATCTCTGTCTCGCTCATGTCTAAGGCCAAAGGCAACCTGTATATCAATGACTGCTTCTAAGACGTAGTCTTAGATTACTGAAAGACAAGTTCACTTTCCTTCGAAGCGAGGAGTTCGGCGGTCAACGTAAGCCGCTATTCCTTCCTTCGCATCATCACTGTTGAAGAGGGCTGCTTGTAACTCTCTCTCGAGCGCGAGGTGGTATTCGAAAGGCATCTCAGGTCCAGATTGAACCGAGCGCTTGATGTTTCCAACCGCTAAGGTGGCCTTGTATGGCAGAGTGAACTGTCCTGCGTAGTCTAGGACATCTTGGCGGAATTCGTCAAGAGAACCATCCCAAACATCGTTGATGAGATCCATTTCCTTAGCCTTCTCAAATGCCATTAATTCTCCACTGACCATGTATTCAAGAGCTCTTGATTTACCTATAATTCGTGATAGTCTAGCCGTACCTCCAGTACCTGCTAAAACACCGAGATTGATTTCAGGAAGTCCACACTTTCCACTATCCTTTCTTGCTATTCTAATGTCGCAAGCCATTGCAATCTCTAATCCTCCACCAACTGCGTGCCCATTGATAGCACAAATTACCAACTTTGGAGTCTGTTCAAGCCGGCTTAGAGTTTCATTTGCATGAAGGCAAAAATTGTACTTGAATCCAGGAGTAACCGAGTTTAGCATCTGAATTGATGCTCCGGCCGAGAAGAACTTGTGTCCATTACCGGTGATTAGAATCACACTAACATCATCATTGAATCGAGCCCTTACGACTGCGGTGTCGATATCTCTCATCATTTCATGAGTGTAGGTGTTCGGTCCTACCTCGTCTCCTTCTAGGGGAGCACCAGCGGAGTTCGACGCAAGTTCGATGATTGCGATACCGTTGTCAGTTACTCCGTAGTTCACTAGGCGGTTGGGCATTGGCTCTAGGTCTGGCCATGACGTCATAACTTGGCGACCATAGGTCGAGATATGAATCAAACGGCTGAATGGCAGTGGTAAAAATTCATCCTCAATCGTCAGATTCGCTGAATGAAATGGCGCCTCCGCCTCTTTGAATTTGCTTCCATTGTTGACCGATTTCTTCAGCCCGAACGGTGGGTTCCCAAATATCCCGAGCGAGAGATTTTCTGAACGGCATCCTTGATACTGTTCTGCCATCCTCCATCCTTTTTCTTCTTAACATACCTAGTCGAACAATAGGCCAAAGCGCTCTTCTAAAAATCCCCGGTTGGTAAACCCACTTCATGAATTCTAGACCGTCTCCCTTCCGGGCTTGATGACGCATCCAGTAGTTTGCAACCATCTTGAATCCTCGATCGCCTAAACGATTCATCAAGAACCGATTTATTGCGCTCACCTTGATCAATGGTACTAGGTGATTACGGACCTTTTTCTCATAGTCACTTTGACCCATTATGGAGTGTGCAGCGTATACTCCACTAGTGATGGCGTAGCGCATACCAAAGCCCCACATGAAGTCTTGTAAACCACCTGCTTCACCAACGTAATGACGCCCATCGTGAATGTATCGATCGGGAATAGAAAAGTCTCCTTTACCCCCCACTCTCTTGATTGGTTTTCTGTTCAGTTCGTAATGCTCCTCGTACCAAGCGATGGTTTCGTTCAGATACCTACCAGACTTCTTTTGTTTTCTCCAAAGACAGGTACAAATTAACCCAATTCCATCGATGATAATCAGGTAAGAATATGCTCCGGGTGCTAACTTGTCGTTAAGTTGGAATGCGACAATATTTTCATGGTCAGTATGAAAAATTTCTCCAAAGGCAACTGCGCTTGAATCCTTAGGTCCGGCCGCTATAATTTGACACTCATTCGATTCTTTTCTTGTTCCATAGTGGATAGTTGCCCCTGCATCAAGTGCCATTCTCTTGAATCCTTGATCAATACAATGTTCATCAGTTCCTCTTTCTACAACTCTGAACGCAACTCCGTCAGTAATCGGATTAGTTATTTCATCGTCGGGATGAATTAGATCCACAATACTGAATGCATCAGATTTGAACTCATCAGGATCTAACCCCCATTGACGCATTTGTTCAAAAAAATCGACATCACTTGTCCAATTCTCAATGCCCTGAAAATCCCCATCAAATCTAGCGCCAGAATCCTGACGAACTTCATGTACTTGGACATCGTAACCATTACGCGCGAGTATTGTAGCAGCAGAGAGTCCCGAAAGGCCCGCTCCTAGAATGTCCACGCGTCCAGGCACAATCAATCCACTCTGATGCCGTGTTTTGAATGGTTCCTCGCCAAGTCGAGGCATTGAAGCACTATGGGTGTATGGCAATGTATGGCCCGGGTGGTGGTGCGAGTGGAAGGGGATACTCTCAATCCTGAAGCACTCCGCGATCAAATTGACACCGAAGGTTGCGGCAGTGTAGTTACATTTGTTGGATTAACTAGGGGAATGGAAGATGGAGTAGAAGTTGAAAAATTAGAATTCGACGCCTGGGAAGAGATGCTCCCCTCCGTTCTCCAACGACTTGGACTAGAGGCTGTGGAAAAATTTTCGATTAATTCTGTGGTGATGGCTCACCGGACAGGAGTTGTGCACCCACAGGAACCGATAGTTTGCATTCATGTAGCTAGCCCTCATCGTACAGAAGGATTCGAAGCTTGCTCATGGCTGATTTCAGAGTTGAAATCACAAGCTCCTCTTTGGAAAAAAGAGGTCCGTGCCGACGGTGAAATTTGGAAGTCAGGACTCGGCTAATTTCTCTCTATCGAATCCATCTTTTCGAAGGGGATTACTGAATAAGTAGTAGACCCTCGGCATTTTTGAGGTCTGAGGAATGGAGGATTCTTTTACTGGAATTGTCGATGTGGGTTCAAAACCAATTATCGCTCGAGAAGCTGTTGCTACAGGTGTCCTTAGACTATCTCCCGAAAGCTTGGATATTGTGAAAAATGGTCGCTCGGTAAAAGGAGACGTTCGAGAAGCATCTACAGTTGCGGCAATTCAAGCTGTAAAAGAAACGCCACGTCTTCTCCCTCATTGTCACCCTATACCAATTGAAGGATGCACAGTCGATTGGTCTGTCGCTGATGAATTTCTGAGATGTACGGTTTCAGTACGTACACACTGGACAACCGGTGTTGAAATGGAGGCTTTATGCGGAGTTAATGCAGGCCTGTTGTGTGCTTGGGACATGCTAAAATCTGTGGAAAAAGATGCTAATGGTCAATATCCAGCCGCTCAAATTGACGGAGTAAGGGTTCTCAGAAAGAGCAAGGGCGACCCGCATGATTGAAGGCTGAACGCTATTCGAGGTCTTCATGGCGACCATCGATTTAGAGAGTCATTTTCTTGCAGCGACCGAAGCCGCTGCGATTGCAGCAGCCGCATGGCGAGGTAAGGGAGACGGTAAAGCCGCTGATGGCGCAGCAGTGGAAGCCATGAGAGCAATCTTTGATCAGGTTCCATTCGATGGTAGGGTTGCCATCGGAGAAGGAGAGCGTGATGACGCTCCTATGTTATGGATTGGAGAGCCACTAGGATCTATGCAAGGCAACCCAAATGCGCCCTCGATAGATATTGCAGTAGACCCCCTCGAATGCACAAATCATGTAGCACTTGACCTTCCAAATGCAATGGCCGTTCTTGCTGCAGCACCACGTGGAACTCTACTTCATGCGCCAGATTGTTATATGAACAAAATCGCTGGATCCGCTGAGTTAGAGGGTGTAATCAGTCTCGATGCTTCGACCGCCTACAATGTTGAGGCCGCTGCCACAGCCTTGGAGAAGAAGGAGTCTGAACTCAATATCGTTGTAATGGATAGGCCTAGACATGAGAAACTTATTTCAGAATTAAATCAGCATAATGTGAATGTTGTATTGATTGGAGATGGAGATGTTTCAGCGGCACTAAACGCCGCTGATCCCCAATCGGAAATTGATATGCTAATGGGAATTGGTGCTGCCCCAGAGGGGGTAATAACAGCCACTGCGTTGAGAGGTTTAGGGGCTCCATTTGAGGGGCGACTTGTGTTCAAGAATGAAGGGCATAGGGAGCGCGCTGAAGCGATGATTGATGGCGACATAGAGAGGCTTTGGGGTAGAGATGAACTCTGTGCTAGCGAAGATGCAGTATTCATTGGAACTGGAGTTTGTCCAGGTAGAACCTTCGGAGTTGAAGAATTGTCAGATGGTCGTTTTTCAGTCCAATCAGAGGTAATCGATGTAGCAAGTGGTGCTCACAAGTTCGTCGATAACATTCGCTCAGCATGAAGTAAATTCCATACTTTACCATCAAAGGATTCTTTGCCTAATCCCACCACGTCCGGTCGAGGTTCGACAATGGACACCGAACTACTTGAGAAAACAGCGAGAGAACTTGTAGCGCCCGGAAGAGGGATTCTGGCCGCGGATGAAAGCAACGGAACAATGTCAAACAGACTCGAGACAGTGGGTGTTGAACCATCTCCAGAAACTCGTCGAGCCTATCGAGCAAATATTTTCGCCACACCTGAATACGAATCTGCCATTAGTGGTGTGATACTCTTTGATGAGACCATCCGTCAAAAAATGGATGACGGTACGCCAATACCCGAATATCTCGCAAGTCGTGGAATTCACCCTGGGATTAAAGTAGATACAGGTGCCAAGGAATTGGCTAATCATTCTGGTGAGAAAGTCACGGAAGGATTGGATGGACTACGTGAAAGGTGCACGGAGTACTTCGCTTTGGGCGCTAGATTTGCAAAATGGCGAGCAGTAATTCGAATTGGAGATGGGATGCCCAGTGAGGCCAATATTTCCACAAATGCACATGCTCTTGCTAGATATGCTGCAATTTGTCAGGAACAGGGCTTGGTTCCAATAATTGAGCCAGAAGTCTTGATGGACGGCAATCACGACTCACAAACATGTTTCGATATCACCGCAAGAATCCTCGATGCTACCTTTGTAGAGTGCAAGGTCCAAGGTGTCCACCTCCCTGGGGCTTTACTCAAACCAAACATGATCTTACCTGGAAAATCCTGCGAAGATCAAGGAAATAGAGAGAAGGCAGCACAAATGACAGTGGATTGCCTTACCGCACATGTTCCACACGAGCTTCCCGGTATTGTATTCCTCTCTGGAGGTCAGTCAGATGAGGATGCAACAGCACATCTCAATTTGATGAATGGTATGGCGGTCGAACATCCTTGGCAATTATCTTATTCTTATGGCAGGGCCTTACTAGCTCACGCTTTACAGACTTGGGCAAGCGGTTCAAATGAAGAGAGTCAAAATGCATTTGCTCATAGAGCGGCAATGAATAGTCTAGCTCGTAGCGGTGACTGGTCTGACGAATTAGAAGCCTGATTGTCAAGGTCTAACTTCAATTCTCGCCGTCTAGAACTCCAGGCTTCAATGTCCAAACACAGATTTCGTAGCGGCCGGAGAGTGCGCCGCCACGCTTTGTTGTGGCAATCTTGAGTATATCTCTGTCCTTTGATAGAACGTTTCCAAGTTGTTGAGGTGTTGTTCCATGCCTCATGGTGGAGTTAACGTGTTCGAGTATTTCTGTGGTATTTGCCTCTCCTCTATCATTTAGGAATTTCTTTATTTTCTGACGTAGTCTTGTTGTTCGCATTTTTCATCTCTCCTTTTTTTGCCCGGCCTCATTTCTCTCATGATGTTCAACCCAGCTATTGGATGCCCATTCAGATACAGGCGATTCAGTTCTTCTCATGCCGCTCTTTCGAACAGTACCTATTCGGGTTATGTGATCATCCGATTCTAGGATTCTTGTTATGTCCGAGTGACTGTTCGCAGAATCCATCTGATTAGCTAGCCAAGCAGAAATCTCGATTGTATTTCGCGGACGCTCCGAGAGGTATTTTCGAATGAGTTTACGCAGGTTAAGCGAATCCATTCCTGTCTATTCCTCCAAGTCAAACCGACCGCATATCGAGTCCGTTACCGACAGGACGGCTGGCGTTGATATAACAGTTCTGCACCTTACAGGCTCCCTTCGTTACAAATAGTTGCACAGAAATGGCTAGATTACACAATCAAAGTCGGTGTAAAAATAAAACTGTTACTTTTTCCATAAGAAATATGTAATGAAATGTAACTAAAAAGGATAATTTAAGTAGGTGACTTGAACTAATTGAATTAGGAGGGGGTCATTAGTGTCGGATGAACCACAAATCGTCGATTCGTCTTCCGGTCTCCCTGTTCTCAAGAGAATTCGTAGTGCGCACCGTCGTAGATTGCTAGATCGATTAACCGACGGTGGAACAACAGTCAGTATTCTCGCACGCGATACTGGATTGAGAATTCCCCACGCTTCTGCCGAACTAAGAAGGATGAGAAACGACGGACTGGTCGCAAGTGACCAAGTAGCTGGCGCACGTGGTGCACGTCTACATCTTACGCAATCTGGTTGGGAGGCAATACGTTCAGACGAATTGGCGAGGGCAATTCAGGTACTACCATTACCTTCAACTTCCCACAATTATTGCTTACTTGCTAGAGATGGGGGAAATATTCTATTGGGAATTCTTGCCCCTATAGAATCTCCACTTGTTCTAATCCCAGATCGACCTTTGAGGGGCTCTGTTGGCGAAGGTCCCTCCACAGGAAGCGAAGGGGTCTCGTGGACTTGGGCCGTCTTGAGAGAGAGATCTCCGAGATGGTTTGATCTAACCAACATGGAAATGCTACTAGAACCCCCCTCAAGTCATAATCCAGAAACCATTTCGTCCTATGTTGGAGAAAATCATACCCTTGGAATAGTTAGAGCACGATTAGTAGATCCAGACAGACCAGTAGCACTGGCCCCTGGGATTTGGTTTGAATCTCCATCACGTCGTCCGGATCCTCCTCTACCAGAAGCTAGTCATCACAGAGGAGCATGGGTTCTCGGTAATTGCCATAACCAATCTCCGGATATTCGCCCAAAAGACCCGGTATCTGCAGTTATGGAAGAAAGGTTACCTAGGAGCATGCTACTACGAACTGCTAGAGCCAACGCAATGGTAATTGCGGATTTAGGGGGATTAGATTCTGGCGGCCAGAATTATCCGATTTCTTGTTTGGATTCATGGATAAATCGAGCACATCCCCGATTGACCCCTTCTGAAAGACGTCGTAGGCTGAATAGTCTGAGAGAACGCTTGACCTCTACTCGAAGAGTAAGGACTGATGAATCAACTTGGCGACGCTTTAGGAAGGATTGGAAGGAAGCAACTTTCTCCACACAAGAAAGCGGATTGAGATTTTTTGATACCCGTGGCTTATCAACTACGGCAGCAACATCGTTAATCGAATGGGCAGTATCCGAGCAAGAACGACCCCCGTTAGTTCTAGAGATTCCCGATACAATCCCTGATGACGTCCTTAGCGCTGTTATTTCTCATCCCAACTTGAGATTAACACTTTCATCTCAACCTCGCAAATCGCTAGAAATTTTTGATGAACTTATTGTAGACCCACTAAGGCCTCTACCTTGGCTAAGGCTCCGCACTCTTGGTGGTAGGGATTTGCCTGTACGATTGGTAGACCCCGTGCCTACAGCTCCTGAAGTAACTGAGGATCAGGAGGTAGCACCTTCCCCATGGGTCATCTTAGGTTTAGAAGATGAAAAATCCTCAAGCAAGATAGAGGATTCATCAATGATAGGTTCAGCAATTGCTCAATTCCCTGAAGGAAATGAGGACTGGTCGAACATGATGGAGGCGAGTTATCCAATAGCCGCTTGGATTGCATCTCCTCCAAAGACACGATGGCACCGTTGGCAGAGATTACGGTCTAGACTTGATTCTGAATGGATTGCCCTACTGGATTTGGGATATTTACCACTTGAGAGACTTGCAGAAGTAGCTGATGAAGCGCCTCCAAGAGTATTGGAGATTTTTGCTGATAAACTTCGCTTACTTCTTCACAATGATTCCGAAATAGCACTTCGCACACGCCCAGCTACCGATCCAACAAATGCGTCTCCAGGTGCATCTTGGGTAGCAGCCCAGCTTCTCAGTAATGCAGCATGGTTGCCCGAAGATATGCAGGAGGATCTTATCCGCTGGGCATTAGAGGCTTGGCTTGTACATCCACCAAGTAATTCTCTAGCCGCCCTTCAATCAGTTGATTGGATTTACACAAGCCAGCAGGTCGATGTGACTAGTTATGGTCCTGTTCTGCAAGGGATTTTGAGAAGGGCAAATGAATTCCCAATCGACCACGATCTCAAGATTTGGTCTTTATTGGTAGAAAAAATTCGCGATTCTAAACAACTGCAGATAGAAGACTTGGAGGTCATAATTGCCAATTTACCATTAGACTGGTGGGCTTTATTGGCTCCTGAGTTATTGACTAATCTTCTATCTGAGGAATCTTCTTTGGATTGGTTGTTTGATAATCCAATATCTTGGAGTGCTGCAATCCTAAGACCAAAAGGCGAACCTAGTAGTGCGCCAGGGCTAAGTGATAGGTATCACCCTGGATGTAGTCCTGAAATTCGTAACTCGCTCGCTAGAAGACTTAGGTCAAGGAGTGAAAGAGGAACCTTACCAGAAACTGCGTCTCCACTTCTAGACCTGCTGGAATCGCTTGATACAGTTCTAGAGGGCGGATCACCAAGTACCGGAAGAACTCACCCAATGGTTGGTTGGTTAGCCCAACCAATCGAGAAATGGCCACCGATTAGTAATGAGGTAGCAATGCAAGGCGATCCCCATATTTCTGAGAGAATCATATTACGAACTTCCGGTTACCATGAGGGGTTATCCGGTGCACAAAGTCAATTGTGATTAAAGTTGGTAAAATACAGAAAATTTGTAAAATTTTCATCATTTTCTATTCGGATTTCTATACGAGGGGTTCATCAAGGGACCCCTTGACCCAGCGTTGCCCGACCGGCAACACCGTGCCGACGAAAGCCCCACGCCGGAGTTAGTAGGATGAATCACGGTACCACGGAACGGGATTTGCCGTATGTCGAAGACCGACGTGACCCACTGCTGGGGAATGATCGTCGGTGCAAAACATGCGGTCGGATTGTGATGGGTCCCCGGATGACCGAGAACGGAAGAGACCGGAATGACTTACGGGACAACCCCACAGTCCAACAGACGTCCCGGGGTGGGTCAGGTGCCCGAGCATCGCTATGAAAGTCACCGTTACGCCCCGGGGCACACACTTTTTCCAAAGGTCTCAAGACTTGATACAACGGGTGGTTAACGATGCATTCACTGGGACTGGTTGGCGGCACTTTCGACCGCTTCCATGCTGGACATAGGGCACTGATTGAGCACGGGCTCTCAAATTGTCAAAGACTTGAGGTATGGTTAACGAGTGACCAAATAGCTCAGGCAAAAGATCCTCGAATAGAATCATGGTCTGAAAGATCACTAAAATTTGTCGAATCTATTGGTGAAAATTCGTCTCGAATATCTATTCATTTACTGGAAGACGAAGAGGGACCTGCACCTTGGCACGAAAATGCTTCAGCAATATTATGCACACCAGAAACAGTATTAGGTTGCCAGAGAATTAATCAAGCGCGCGAGAGTAATGGCTTAGATCCTCTTGAAATCCTCAAGGTCGAGCATGTAATCGGTCATGCTGGCAAACCAATTTCCAGCTCTAGAATACGCCAAGGTGAGATAGACAAAGAAGGACGATCCTATCTTCCAGAGAATGTGGGAGAAGCCGATCTTATCTTGACAAAAGAGGTCGAAACAAATCTCAAAGATCCATTCGGTCAATTGTTTGAGGGTCCAGAGGATGATACGGGTGTAGCAATACGCGCCGTTTTAGAAGAAATATTTGGTAGCCATGGCCCAATTATCGCAGTTGGAGATGTCACGGTCAAAGCCCTACAAGATTTCGGAAGTCCAGCGGATATCGCTTTAATCGATGGCAAGACTAAGCGGCAGGAATGGGAAGAATCTTCTGCAATCGACACATCTCTTTACGATGAAAGACTCACATGTCAGAATCCAGCCGGCCAATTAAATGCCGAATTATTCCATGCTTGTGCAGGTGCATTAGAAGCTTGGAGTAATGAAAGTAAGACGACTTTAATCGATGTAGACGGTGAAGAAGACCTTGCACCTTTGCTTCTCCATCCAATGGCTCCATTAGGTGCTGTGGTCCTATATGGTCAGCCAAACCGAGGAGTTGTACTTCGGTGGACTGGCTCTGATTCCAAATCACGGTGTCGAGAACTTCTAGAAGCAATGGATAGAGCTTGAGAAGAATCTCAAGATTCGGCCTTATCTAACATATTTAGACCAAAACCAAACATGAATGGAATTACACTGACAGCGAATACCCCTGGGTCTACCCATGTATTGTATTGTATTGACCACGCAAGATAGAAGATGATTGCAAAGACAATCATCCAATCTGCAACAGTTTTCCTGATTCCGTATTCACCGGAAAATAGGCCAGACATACAGTTTGGAATACTTTTAATCGCTGAAACAGTACCTCCTTCGACGGCCTTATTCATTCCTAAATGACCCATAGCGACCAAGATAATTCCTATAATTCCGAAGACAATATCATCGACTACAACTGAGATTCCATCGTGGTCGGTATATACATCACCAAGAGATCCGTTACTGAGGAATCCAAGCCATAGTGCCTTGAATCCTGGAGAATATGCACCAAATGTAATGTTGACAATCGTGAGTAATAGAACCCATCCTCCCAGTAGTAACATAACAGTCGAAGCTGTTCTACTTGGACGTGTGAGCGCCGAGTGCCAGTCGTTGTCAGAGAGCGACATCGAGTGCGGCGACCCAAGAACTCGGTTTAACCGTTGAGGCCCTTAAGGACCTCTACATTTCTAGCAGAATAGGTCAAGAAAACCATCGAAAGGTGCATATTCTCAAAGATGACTCTGTAACCTATAGCGGCAACGAGCGGCTTCAGCGATTAGTGGGTCTGCATCGCTCATCGTGGTTATTGCATCGACAGTCTTTGGGACTGCAGAGTTGACCTGCTTACTACGCCCACCTCTTCCCTTGCTTACATTACGAGCCATAATCATGCCAAGTGTATCTAATTCATTTAGCAAGGTAGATATTCTCCTTGGAGTCAATGGCTCGACGTTAACATTCAGGCAAGCATCGGAGTATGTTCTGTAAACTTCACCAGTCGAGATGTTTCGCAGTCCATTATCCTCGTTTATTCTGATTGCGAATAGGACTAACTTCTGGTGAAGTGGAAGAGTCTGCAATACAGGTGTGACTTGGTCGTGCTCCAATTGTGATTGTGCAAGTCGTACGTGTCTTGGGTCTACCTTTGTCTGAGAGCGTTGTTCAGCCTTTTGAACTGAAATTCGTAAAAGATCCAAAGCCCGACGTGCATCACCATGTTCTTGTGCAGCCAAGGCAGCACAAAGTTGCACAACCCCTTGTTCTAGAACATCTTCCCGTAGACCAGCCTTGGCTCTCTCAGTCAGAATATCGGTAATTTCCGATGCTCCGTATGGGTGAAAAATTAGGTCCTCTTGCCCGAGTCGACCAGATACTCTTGGGTCAAGTAGTTGTGTGAAGTGCAAATCATTACTAATTCCAATAATACAACACCTAGAGCGTTTGAGAATTGTGTTTAAGTTGGTTAAATTATACAGCAGATTATCCCCCGCACGTTCCACAAGATTGTCAATTTCATCGAGTACAATGATGTGAACACCTCCAGCACGATCCATCCTTTCGATTAGTTGTTCTAGGACTCTGTCGGTAGGCCAGCCAGTAAATGGAATTGGCACATCTCCCCGTTCAGACAATTTTGTCGCTAAAGTCTGTACAACTCTGTAGCGGGTATCTACTTGCCTACAGTTGATTTCGTAGGTTCTCACAGGTTGTCCCATATCCTTTCCCTTTTGTCTAAGTTGACCCAAAACAAATCGGGTTACCACCGTCTTTCCAGATCCAGGAACTCCATAGAGGAGCATGTTGGACGGAATATGGCCGTTGAGAGCATCTACTAAATTTCTCACAAGAGCTTCGACCTCACGGTCTCGGTGAGGTAGTGTGGTAGGTTCGAAAGCGTGGTCGAAGGTTTTTCTATCGAGGAATAGGGAATCTTGTCCCAAAATCTTCTCGAAAATATTTCCTTCCATTTTTTAACACACAACCGCTTGTCTTTCCGAGTTCACTAACTCGTCCTATGTGAGGAGTCATCGGAAGCAAACGCGGATTCTTTACGAGGACGTTGGTGGTAATGAAAGTTGTCGGGCCTATGGTGAAGAAATGCCTAATTATGTTAGCTACCAAAATACCAATATATTTTCCTTTTAATCAATAGGTTTTCATTAAAATAACATTTCAGTAGGCCTTTAATTGTATTAATTGGCTAAATCAGTTTACTTTTTTCACCGATTAAAATGGTGTGTTTGTGAGTCAGATTAAGTGGAATTGAAATTATCTCCTCGAGATTGGAAAATTATAGAGCAATATTCGTTGTATTTCTAGAATATTATGTTCTACCCTCCCCTTCTTCATATTTATAGAAGATATTTTTCGACTATTATTTTCTAACATGAAAAAACCCTCCATTTTCTTCAATTATCAATTCATCTCCATCCTCAAGTTGAATGATTCCGTCATTCAATTTTGGTGTCGGAAAACCACCTTCTTGATTGACTGCATTAGAATAATTATGGGTGACTAGAATTGTTGCATGCGGCTGCCGTTCAGCAAGCGAGTTAACTTGTCGAGGATTGTGATGATTAGGACTGTCGACAAAATCCGGCACTCCCATTTCGATTAGAATTGCATTGGCTTCTGCCGCCCTATCTTCAATCTCTTTGCAAGGACCTGAGTCGCCACAATGTAGTAGTTTGAATCCACTATTATGAGTTAGCATGTAGCCATGCGGATCGGTTTCGGGAGTGTGAACCACTTGGAATCTCTCGTAACTCCAATCCGAATTTTCTATTTCTCCTGATTCATTTTCCAGCCAATTGATGTCATCTTTCAGAACTTCGTTTAAGCTTCCTGGAAACCCAACATGACTGATGTTGGAGAGAATCTCTTTTCCGCCAGGTCTGAGATAGACATTCAGAG
>DAMG01000065.1 GCA_002497025.1 Euryarchaeota archaeon UBA126 | reverse complement strand
CTTGAAGGGAACGGATTATTGAATGTAAATGATTCAAATTTAAGGCAACTCACGATATTCGGCCGAATAATACTGCAAAGATTGCTTTCTCCAAATTTTTGACTCTGATTTTGCTTCATCTAGCCAATTTAGTCCGTCCAATTGAGTTTGATTAGATTCGATCATTGAACGAATATCAACGGGTAAGGGATATCCATTACATCCTGTGATAGTCAAACGATTTAGAGAATTACGTAACATCATTTCCCTCAAGGCTATTTGTTCATTTTCATCTAAACATAGAGCACTTGGACGTAAAATAGGTATTTTTTGCTGTAACCAATTTTCATTGAATGAAGGACAGGCTCCCTCACATGAGCAGTCAACTAAAGCGATTCTCTGTATTTGCCCATCCTTGTCTGTAAACGGGGAAAAAGAAGGATTTCGCAGACCCAAAGGGCCTTCTGGAACCGTTCGAGAAATAGCCTCTGCAGTAACCAAGACAGATATCGCAATCATTATTCGGAGTCCTTCAAAAATTTCGGGAAGCGTCAAAATTAGCAAACCACCCACTATCCCGTATACTCGGTTTCTAAATCGACTCCGTCCTTCTTCCACCAAACCAAATAATCTTGAGAGGGAGAGAAAAAGAGTTGAAGTGAATGTAAGTATCAATATCCAAGATATCCCACTTGCTAAGGCGAAAATTTCTGAGGCGTCATATCTAGGAATAACCGAATTTATGGAGTCAAACTGAATACCTGCTTGAATGTAATTTGGAATCATACTAAACCAAACCCAATACAAAATAACTGGAACGATTATTGCATTCAAAATCAAGTAGGAGTCTAGCCACCGTCTCTCATTTGGCAGCAGACCTGCATTAGCAAAAATTCTCAAATCAAGAGAAAAAAACGGTAAGGAAAATACAGAAGCAATGATGATTACAGCCATGAATCTCATTTCTATCCAATCGTAAGGACCATACACAGATAATGCGCCTGAAGGAGATTGAGATAGAGCCCAATCGTAGAGTATTGTTTCTATCCATATTGTTGTGATAGCAGAAGCAATAAGGAAAACAAATGCAGCCCTACGAATTACCGAATGCAAATCTTCCAAATGGCTAGCGACCGGATTACGGTCAGCTAGGGTTCCATTTGGCATTTTACATCACGTCGTGGACGGTCTGTTCTGCTTTAGCAGAACGTACAGTTCGATAGACTCCATATGAAGCCCAAGCGGCTACAAACCAAGTGCATCCAATAATGAAGTCATGTTGACCTCCGTTGGCGGTCCAATTTATCGCAAAGAAGAATGCTAATGCTGCCAATAAGCCACGTCTAATTCCTTGTGGATAAGCCAACTCAGTCGCAAGATATTCAGGCCCTGAACCATATCTTCTTTCCATAATTTCACGTTGGAAAACTGCTCCTACTATCAGTGCTGTAAGAGAGGTCCAATAAAACAGATTGCCACTTTCAAATACTCGATCAGAAAGTTTCTTTTGGCGTTCCTTTTCTTTTTCTGCCTCACTTTCTTCAAGGACGAAAAGTGTTTGGTAATCACCAACCGCGATTGTGCGAGTTTGTAAGGTAGCATCGCCATCTCCTGCCGCGATTGACCCTGGCGGATTGATTGAGAAAGTAAGGATGTTCCAGTAATCATATTCATTCGGAATACCATCTCCATTGACAGAATTACCGGCTATGCTGAACAGTATTGTTCCTGAATCGGATGACGGTGCGGTCCAACTGATGGTCCATACTCCGTCGCCTGTTTCGGAATGAGAAACCGCATTTGGATCTCCATCAGCTTCTCTGATTTCCTGAGACTCATCCCAGCTGAAATTTCCGGCGCCGTTATCGGTGAGAAGGAAACCTGCTTTTGTATTACCGTCAGCTCCAGCGAGAGTTACTGAATCCGCTACTGTGATTACAAACTCATATGACTGGTCTGGTTCGTACATAACGGGTATTCCTGAAGCCATAACTACGGCTCTGTCACCTGGACTAGAATAATGACAAGTGCAGCCATATTTTGCAGTCTCTTGATTGTCTGAGTTAAGATATGGCGGACCTCCACTGTTGGCGAATGCTGGGATTGCCAGTAATCCAACTAAGCATAAAGCAACAACGAGCTTTGTTGAACGGACCATCATCAAGACCTCCTGCTATCCTGCGAACTCGTCAAACACATAACCCTTGCTCGTTCGCCTCCCCTTGGGAGGCGGTGTAATCTACAACTCCTTGACTGCGGCATTGAGTTCGTTCATCATCTTCTTTCCATCACCGAATAGCATCATGGTTTTGTCCATGTAAAATAAATCATTGTCTACTCCAGCATAACCAACTGATAAACTTCTCTTGATGATTACAACTGTTCTAGCCATGTCTGCATCAATTATCGGCATCCCTGCCAATGGGCCTTCGTCTGTTCTAGCAACAGGATTACAAGTATCATTTGCTCCAATGATTAGTGCTATATCTGCCTCTGGCATCTCCGGATTAATTTCATCCATTTCGATTAGTTGATCATAGGGGACATTTGCCTCTGCTAGTAGGACATTCATGTGGCCTGGCATTCTGCCGGCAACTGGATGAATAGCGTACTTCACCTCAGTGTCAAATTTCTCCGATACTAAGTCTGCAAACTCCTTGACTTGGTGTTGACATTGGCTTACAGCCATACCATATCCGGGTACTATGATTACCTTCTGAGCACCATCAACCATCATAGCCACTTCGTCTGCATCGCTACCTATCTTTGTGCGAGTTAACTGTTCTTTATCAGAGCCGCCAAACGCCTTGAATAGAACATCAATCAGTTCTCTGTTCATGGCTTTGCACATAATGAATGTTAGAATCAAACCACTAGCGCCAACTAAGGAACCAGCCACTATCAAAACACTGTTTGAGATAATGAATCCAGTAAATGCCGCGGCAATACCAGATAGAGAATTTAGCAACGAAACAACGACAGGCATATCTGCACCACCGATAGGTAAGACCAACAGTATGCCAAGTATGCATGAAATTCCAATTATAGCAAATAAGTAGTCGGTCTCAGTAGGTTCTTGGATTGACATATAGATTAGAACCAGTGTGCTGATGAATAACAATCCCTTGACAGGATTTAACCAAGATGGACCCCAAGTAGGTGTACGAATCCATTTGCCAAAAATTTCGATACCACCCTTGAGTTTGAGCATAGCGAGTAAAGACCCTGTTAGAGTCATCCAACCAACCAATGCTGAGAGTCCGGCTGCGACAACCATGACTTCGAGTTCCAGACCTGTTGGGATTTCTAGTGTATCATCCTCGATATATTTCCAAGATTCTGATAGAGCGACCAAAGCGGATGCTGCTCCACCAAACCCATTGAACAAAGCGACCATTTCAGGCATACCAGTCATTTCGACGCGGACGGCCATAACCCAACCGATTAAACCGCCTAAAAGTAATCCGCTACCAATCAAAATCCAGCCTTCAATACCATCCCCCAGTTCCATCTGTAGAACAGTTGTGAGAACTGCCACAAGCATCCCCATTGCGCCTAATTGATTACCACGAGGAGCAGTTCTAGGGTGGGATAATCTCTTCAGTCCGAAGATGAATAGAGTTGCTGAAAGCAGATATCCAATACCAACCCATTGATCATCAATCATCATTGACCACCCCTTTTCTTTCCTGCTATCATATTCAACATCCGATTAGTTACTGCGAATCCGCCAACTACGTTAATCATCGCTAGTACTAATGCTACGAAAGCAAGGATGCCACTGACTACTGTATCGCCACCTTCGTAGGCGACATTTGCCCCTAATAGAGCGCCAACTATACTGATTCCAGAAATTGCATTGGCCCCACTCATTAGCGGAGTGTGGAGAGTGGCTGGAACTTTGGTAATAAGTTCGAATCCTAAGAAAATAGACATTACAAAAAGAGTGATTGAACCAATTAATATCGTAGGATCCATTACAATACACCTCCTAGTTTACTCTGTTTAGGATGTATTTTCCCATCTGAACATATTAGCACCCCACCCATTCCTGGAACGTAGAAGTCATCGCCTTCAGGGGCGCCTACTAAGACATCGTCTTCATCTGAAATTTCTAATTCACCATCAGTAAAAATCGATGTTATGAAAGTGGTTAGATTGTTGGAATACAACATCGAGGCTGTGTTTGCCAAAGTGCCAGGGAGATTCTTCACTCCAATTATTGTCACACCGTTTTCTGTGACAACTGTTTCACCTGCAACAGTGTCTTCACAGTTCCCTCCGACGTCAGCATTCATGTCAACGATAACAGCACCAGACTTGAAAGAAGATACGGCACTACTTGGTACTGTGATAGGTGCTGGTCGTCCAAAAATTCTAGCAGTTGTCACGATGATATCGGCATCGGAAGCGACGCCGCAAACCGTGTCATTTACTTTCTGAATGAATTCCGGAGTGAGTGGTTTTGCATAACCAGATTCATCTTCGAAATCATCCATACCATCAACCTCAATAAATCTCCCACCAACAGACTCTATCTGTTCTGCAGCGGACTTCCTTACGTCGGATGCATATACTACTGCGCCTAGTCTCTTTGCGGTTGCAATCGCCTGTAGACCAGCAACGCCACTACCCATAATCACAACTTTCGCAGGTCTGACCGTTCCCGCAGATGTGGTCATCATGGGAATCCCCTTAGGAACTGAGGCAGCTCCTAGAAGTACCGCTTTGTACCCTGCTAGATTGTCTTGACTTGAATTAACATCCATTGATTGTGCTCTTGACAACCTTCGAGGAATCATATCCATTGACAGGAGTGTGACTCCTGAATCTAAGCAAGCTTGTACTTTTTCAGGATGACGAAAAGGATCTGCCACACAAGCAATAACCTGACCTGCTTGAAGTTCGGATACATCAGGTAAATGAATGGAAATAATGAGGGGGGAATTTAGCACTTCTAATCTGTTTGATATGGTTGCACCGTTTTCTTCGTATTCGGAATCATAATGGTTTGCAGCAATACCAGCATTAGATTCTACAATTACTTCAAATCCAGACTTGCTTAATTTACGGAGTGATTTCGGTACGATTGCAACCCTTGTCTCGCCTTCAGGTTCTTTCAACACACCTAGTCTCATTCAAGTCACACTCGCCCCAATGAGCCATAGGCTCATGTCGGTTGTACATTGCGACCGGAATTAGATTATTGAACCAAACGGATTAGTTACCTCATCGAAAATATCGCCTTGCAATTAGAAGAGTATTAGGTAGGCTATCCCAAAGACCGCTAAGTCGGCAATTGCATGAGATAACCAACAAACGAAAAGAGAGCGGTGACGTAGCCACAATATTGACCATGTCACACCTGCAATAAACACACCAAGACTTGCTATTACATTCTGCCATGGTTCGAAATATAGGCTCAAAAGTACTGTATGATGACAAGTGAAAATCGCCGCCGATAGAAATACCGTAATAGATTCTCGACCAGTTATCTCAAGAA
Organism: Euryarchaeota archaeon UBA126; assembly: GCA_002497025.1. GTDB lineage: Archaea > Thermoplasmatota > Poseidoniia > Poseidoniales > Thalassarchaeaceae > MGIIb-O1. Next base: position 13,433 of record DAMG01000065.1, on the reverse strand, counting down.
GTCTGTCGCCAATAAATTGTCTAAAAACAAATTCTTCTACTAGACTATTGATAGTTATCCAATAGACCATCCCAGCAATAAATAATGGGAAATTCAATAATCCTGTGGGACCTATTTCTTGTTTCATTAATTCCACATCAATGGTGTCACCAAACATTAGGAAAATTACTCCAATAACAACAAAAATAATTATTCCTGAAATTAATGATTCAGTCCTCCCATTAGAATTGGTTTCGCCTAACATAAGTCTACTTTTCTCAATTCGATATATCCAATATACAGGTATGAGAATATACCATAATTTTGCAAAAATAAAGAATATTTGACCTTGTAATTCAGACTCACTCCAAGAATAGGTGAATATTATAGAGATCGTAGGCATTACTGACACGAGTATCAGTGCGAAAATTGCCCTCGTGACTTTCTCCATAGCACTAGCGAATAAACTGTGCAAAATTAGTCTTAGGGCGGCATTCAACGAACCTAACACTCACTAAAGGCTAAGGATGTAATTCTCATCCCAACTATTGAGGGTAACAAATGCGACCTATGGATAAAGAAACAAACGCACCGATAAGAGTCGCCATCACTGGAGCAGCAGGTAACATCGGCTATGCCTTATTGTGGAGAATTGCTAGTGGAGACTGCTTTGGGAAAAATCAACCCATAATTTTACAATTACTGGAAATACCTCCCGGAATGCAACGCCTTGATGGAGTGATTATGGAATTAAGAGATTCTGCCTTCCCATTAGTACACGACATCATCGGCACCGATAATCCAGAGGTAGCATTTAACGATGCTAATGCAATTTTCTTAGTCGGTTCTCGACCACGAACTAAAGACATGGACAGATCTGACCTTGTTGCAGCGAATGGACCTATTTTTGTAGGTCAAGGCAAAGCAATAGATGCCGTAGCATCACCAAATGTGAAAGTAATTACTGTAGGTAATCCATGTAATACAAATGCGCTAATCGCATCCGCTAACGCTCCAAATATCCCTAATAGACAATTTACTGCGATGACTCGGCTGGACCAAAACCGCGCCGTCGGTCAACTAGCAGAGCGAGCAGGAGTACCTGCATCAAAGGTAGAAGACGTATTCATTTGGGGTAACCACTCAAACACAATGTATCCTGACCCTAGATTTGCTAAGGTAGACGGTAAATCAGTGGTCGAATTATTCGATAATGAATGGCTACAAGGTGCGTTTTTGGATACCGTTGCAACCCGTGGTAAGGAGATCATAGTAGCACGTGGTGCTTCCTCCGCCGCATCAGCTGCTTCTGCTGCAGTTGACCACATGAGGGACTGGTGGCAAGGTTCTGATGGTCGCATTGTGTCGATGGCATTACCTTCGGAGGGTTGGTACGGAGTTCCAAAGGGGCTAGTGTTTAGTTTCCCATGCCGATGTGAGAATGGAGAAATGATTGTCGTTGAAGACTTGTCTGTAGATGAATTTGCCCAACAAAAAATAGATGAAAATGTGAATGCATTGCTTGAAGAACGTGATGCAGTTAGTGAATTGTTGTAATCAGTGTTACGAAAATTCATTCTAAATCATCGGTTAGTAGTACTAATGACCCGGCGGTTTCATTTTCTTAGGCCGGCTCGCAGTGATTGATGAACGAGGCACGTCGTCACATTCATCTCGAGCATGATGGTAAGTTACTCTTGGTTGATTTACAAGGTAAAGGGCCCGCAATCCCTCAAATGGGAAGGAAAGGAGAGGGAGGATTCTCCATTCGCCTTCCAACTCCCGAAGAAGCAGAAGAAATGGGATTAACCTGGAAGGAAAAAAGAACAAACCAATTCAGATTAGGTCAAGAAATGCATGAAGTGATTATCGCAACTCCTGAAATTTCTTGGCCGGGGGAATGGGCTTGGAAAGATGCGGTAATTAGCGATAGTGAAGTTGATCCTGTCGCTCGAGAATCGGTTTATCGAACCCTACATAGAGTGGTTAGCAAGGTTGTCATAACAAATCCCTCAAATCAAATACTAATGGCAAAAGTAACTCGAGGATTTTTTACCGGTTGTTGGACATTACCAGGAGGATTCGTTGACTATGGGGAACACCCCCGTGTAGGTGCTGAACGTGAAGCACTGGAAGAGTTAGGTATCAACATCCGCATCCCTGACCCAATCGGAGAATCTAGTGAAGGATATGGAACTAATTCCGAGTCGATAATCAGACAGGAGATTTTCACTCCCGACGGTATATGTTGGCTTTCATTTACCTATAAGTGTGAAGCAGATATTTCTGCCGAGGAAATAGTTCCAAAAGATGACGAAATAGAGGAAGCAAAATGGTTTGATAAACAGGAAGCATTGTCAGTAGCAGTTTCGCTATTTGATATTGAAGCAATCAAAAAATTCCTTTGATATTGCAATCGCTTTCGCATATTGAAGAAAGGTTGGTGGGCCTGCCTGGATTTGAACCAGGGTCAAATGGTCCCAAACCATCTAGCATAGGCCAGACTAACCCACAGGCCCGTGAGTAACTTGGCCACCTGAGTTGACTTTATGGAGTTCACGCTAACCATTTCCACTCATCTCGGCCAGCTCTATGGACTACTCCCTGCAGTTCGGCCATTCCAATAATTTGTTCAGCGGATGGTTCAGTAACTCCTTCTATGTCGAGACATTCTCGTAGTGATTGCAAAGTTAACACGCCTCTTTCATCTGTTGATTGCTTCAGTATTCTTTGAATTGTTCCAGCGTTTGCTATATCTCTAGTCTTCAATTGCTTGCGCTTTTTTTCATTCAATTTATTCGTTATTTCCTGGCTTATTTCTGAAGGAAGGTTTGCATTTGCCACCGCATCGGTTAGTTGAGTAGAATCTGTAAAAACCGCGGTGGTAGTAATTTGGCTAGATTCACCACATCTACTGCAGGATGCTTGAGTTCCTTGTCGGGCCCCGAACGACTGGCCGCATTTACACCGAAGTAGTAGCCAATTGCCCGTCATATGACATCCTGTAAAGTCAGGGTTCAAGATGTTGTCCTATACCGATAAATGGACAATAAGACTTCTATTTGACGAAAATAAGGGCATTCCTAATCAAACAAGAACACTAGGGTCTAGTATGCAAAGCCCTCGAATCGCCATCGGTTGGTTAGCATTTATGCTTCTAATCGCTTTTTCGATTTACTCATTTATCGATACTGGTTCGATAACACTCGAGGTATGGATTTCCTTACTACTCACCCCAGCAGCACTCGCTTTGGCACTAAATCGAAACGCATGGTGGGATAGGGATAAGAATCATGCAAAAACATTAGTCGAGGAAGAAGACATTGAATTGAATTCAAATAAAGAAGTCCCAAATCCAGAAGAGGATGGGTTCGATATACCCGTATTGTAAATGTAAATGGGTTAGCTACCCCAATATGCTTCCCTCATGGCTTGATTGGCTTCCATACATGCGACTACATCTGCGGGCCGTTGAGGCATGGAATCTATGCCGGCTAGATGATCATGAATAGGTTGAATGTTGGATAAATTAACGACACCCCAACCTACCTGAGTACACGGAGCGACCGGCGAAATCGGTAATGTCCCCGATGTGGGATCCCATGTAGATGCACTCGGATACCACGCAGACAGATTTAGTGCATCACGAATATCATCATTAGAGATGGAGAGATTTGTACCGTTAACAAGTAATCCACCTCTTTCTTCAGAAGCACCAGTGCCCATATCTCCCGAATCTTCTCTAAGCATAGTTAAGATCATGCTTAGGATTCCTGCTGTTCTGGGTGTAGCGAATGAGGTCCCAGATGTTTGATGGTATCCATCTATATCATCGTGGTTGGGTAGCATCTGAGTCCAATCTGCTGCGATGTCAGGGTAAGAACCACTCATGGTTTCCTTTTGGTCATCATCCTCTTCTGCATATCCAGAAACTCCGATTGACCAGGGTGGACCCGCAGTAGGATCTTGCACGGCAGGTGAAGGTGTGTTGTCTGCTGCTCCTGTGTGAATCTTATTATTCTCGACAACTGCTACTCTTGTTGAATCCTCAATTCCAGGTACTGGAATAGAGCCGATAGGGCCAAATGAAGTGGTGATTATGTCTACTAGGGGTTGATTAGCTGCAGCAAGTACAGCTGCGTCACTAAATCCTTCGACAAAGAAAATGATTGCGTTTGGATTTGCATCCAAAACAGAACCTGTAACTGCAGTACCATGCCCATCTGAGGGGTCATCTAGAATTGGAATATCCGTTGAATCATCTGGTGTTGTACCAATAATTCGGGTTCCAGGAAAGTATACTATATCAGAAGAAGTGATGATATCCCAGCAAGTCTCTCTATCCGCTTCGTAACGTTCTTCCCAAGTACCTTCTTTTGTGATATTACACCACATCGTTACGCCGAGACCATTCAGTATCCAATCGGGTAGTGTTTCATTGAGAATAAAATGCTGATGATACACATTAATCCCGGTATCAATTGGTGCTACTATACTGTATGCCTCTAATCGTTCATCTTCGATAATTTCTACTGTTTGAGTATCATTAGTATGTATACAACCAGCGAGTGTTGAGGATAAAATCACAACTGAAACTATGGCCCAGGGTGCAATCCTCATGACCTGTCGGCTAAGGCGAATGGGTTTGAGTTTGATGTATATCTGACAAAATTCAATATTTACTTTAGCCTAAGTGTTTCAAGGTTGTCGGGAGCATAGGTTTGAACTCTAAACTCATCTCTTAGTCCCTGACGGAATGCATTACATGTTTTTGCGTCTCCATGATGACAAATAATCTTCCTAGGGGTTGGATTCAACGCCTTTACGTAGTCCATTAATTGACGTCTGTCGGAGTGGCCACTAAAACCATCGATGGTTACAACATTGCAAGCTACTGGAACCATGTGCGTCTGTCCTTTATCCATCAAAGGCACTTCAGCGTGGCCTTGTTGTAGTCTCCTTCCAAGGGTGCCGGAGGCTTGATATCCGACAAAACAGAGTGTGTTATTTGTCTCTGGAGCCCAGTGCTTGAAGTACTCAATTATTGGCCCTCCAGTCATCATCCCGGAAGTTGCCAAGACTATGCAAGGAGAAGGGTCGTAAAGTAAGGATTCTCTTTGTTCTCGACTATCCACTTGCTTGAACCAACTGGAATTGAAAGGGTTTTCATCACCTCCTTTCAAAACCTTACTGCGCAATTCACGATTGAGAAAATCAGGGTGGCTAGCGTGAATTGCGGTTGCCTCTGAAATCATTCCATCTAGCCAAACAGTTACCGGTTTAACCTCGCCGGATTTGAATAATTGATCAATTGCAATCATTACTTCTTGAGAACGCCCCACAGCGAATACTGGACAGAATATCTTCCCTCCGCGAGAAAGAGCTAATTTGATCAGGTCTTGTAATTCCTGTGTCGCATCGGCCCGATTTGGTTGGAAATCTTGAGCGCCTCCGTAGGTTGATTCAATAACCAAGGTTTCGACCTTTTGGAACCTAACTGTTGCAGCATCAAATAACCATGATTTTTCGTACTTAATATCACCAGAGAATAATAATCTATGTTCAGAATTACCTTCGCCAATCTGCATGTAAACACTAGAAGAACCGAGAATGTGCCCTGCATTTTCGAGGGTGATTTTAACATCTGGAGCGATGTCAGTCTTAACCCCCCAACGGATATCTACAACGTGTTTGATACATTCTTGGATATCTGCTTTTGAATAAGGAGGGTCTGAACCTTCTGCTTGTGAGACTTTGATGTAATCCATTTGCAATAATGTCATCAAATCCCTCGTAGGGGGTGTGCAATATACTGGTCCTCGATATCCATAACGGAATAGAACTGGAAGCATGGCTATATGGTCAACGTGAGCGTGAGTAAGTACGATTGCATCGAGATTATCCAAAGGAAGTAATTCTGGAGCATTGAAGAATGGCTGAACCTCACTACGATTCATGGTTGGCTTGGCACCACAATCAACGAGGACTCGTGATTCATTTGTTGTAACCAAATGCATTGCTCTTCCAACTTCTCGATATGATCCTAAAGCGGTAAGTCTAACCCATGGTTCACCTGCTCTTTTAGGGCGATAAATCCTAGTTCCAAATTTCCTCAATAGTGATTTCCTTTCATCAGCTAATTCCTTTCTATACCGACGGATATCATGTTGGGTTCGGCTCTCAAAGGCAGGAGCACGTTCGACTGATACTAACCAGCCAATTTCATCTCTGAGATTTTTGATATTGATGCCCTTTGGACCGACTGCAGAGGCGGGATCGTCACATTCCAGAGTAACTTCGGATAATGCAGGATCTAGCCAAACATTTCTCACTTCAGCCTCGGGGGGAATTATCTCGTTGACCTTTTGTCGAACCGTGGCCTCATCGGCAAGAATATCTGGATGGGGTCTTACGATTACTCTTCGCTTTACATTTTTTGCAATTTTTACAGTTAATGAATGACCAGCTCCACCGAAGGCTTCAGGCTGTTTGGTGATAATTGCAATCGAACCTGCCTCTACTTCGACCTCATAGTCAATGTCTTCAGGTACTAACTTGGATACCCTTTGCTTTACTTCTGTCAATGTTAATCTCATTATACACACCTCATAGGCGAACTCCACCCTCTACCAAAACCTCGAATGAGGTTGTAAGGCTAAATGCCGTGGAGATTTATCTCAATTTTGAAAGTAGGTCTGAGACCTCTTTTTCAGTTAGTTGTTGGTAACCCTTGTCTTTTGTAATTACCGCTAGGTCCATTCCATTGCCGCTTGCAGCATCCCTTTGAGCGGAGGCTAAGAGCGCCTTTGCGGCGACCTTTAGGGCTTGATTCTCATTCATTCCATCTTTGTATTGATCTTCTAGGACACCATACATGAATGGGCTTCCCGAACCAGTAGCGCAGTAAACGTCTGGTATAGAACCCCCAGCAGAGTCTATTGAATATACACTCGGTCCATCTTCATCAGTTCCAACAATCAATAGTTGAACATAGTGAGGTCTACCGACTAGAATGTTTGCAGTCAGAGTGGCTGCACCACGAACAGTCATTGGAGTATTTCGCTTAAGTTCGTATAGTCGCAATTCTGCTGCAAGAGTTCGGGAAAGAGATTGAGCATGTCCAACAAGACCTGCAGTAGTTAACGCGACGTTGTTTGAAATCTTGAACAACTTCTTTACACTCTTGTTTGCAATAAAGTGCCCCATTGTTGCTCTGTGATCTGCACCTACTACTACACCACCATCGAATGTAATGCCAACAGTGCTGGTTCCGGTCTTGACGGCGTCTGCTTCTGCGTTCATCTGAAATCACCGCACGGAGAGTTCCCTGCGGAAGGTACTCAAATCCGGCCCCTTATCAATCCGACGGGAGGGTATTGAGCGAAAGTCATGAATCTGTGAATTTGAACGGGGGGGGGGAATTGGATATTTTTTACTAAAACTAACCGTATGCCTCAAAGAGCAAATTACACCGGATGGAGTTATGGCGAAGCCTACTAGGTCCGAACCTAAGTGGATTGAGATGCCTAGTTTACCTTCTAAATCAGGAAATTTATCCATGGATCCAGGTCAGGATTACCATGATTTGGGTGAGCTTTACGCTGATGCACCAGTAGCGAGAGGAATGGGAGATGTTATCGTTCACAGAGCTATTTTAGACGACATAACTGGAATTCCTAAATTACTAGATTGGGTATCTGACGGCGATATTGTAATTTTAGAAATGTCCCGTTTGATTACTGTGGAAACCGAATTAAGGATAGCGGTAGATAGAATTCAATCTTTTGTTGAATCCGACTTATCTGGAGAAGTCATTAGATTAGGCACCTCAAGATTGCTTCTCTTGCCATCAACATTTGCTATATCCGAGACACAAAATACTGCTTATTGAGGTGGAGATTTGGAAAGTACTCTTGAATACCCTTGTCCGATTTGTAATTCGGAGCAAGGGCTAACTCTGTCTGTTCACACCTCAGAAATAGCATATTTTGGCGAACATACTGAAATGACAATCATATGCAACCAATGTGGATGGAGAAATACTGATTTCATCCCATCAGAGGGAAAGAAACCGAGTGTCTGGTCACTTATTATCGATAATTCTGAATTAATGACAACACGCGTGGTTAGGTCTTCATCTTGCACAGTAAGAATTGTTGAACTGGGATTAGAAGTAGAACCTGGTGACAATGCGACGGGATATATTTCCAATGTAGAAGGAGTGCTCAACCGTTTTTCTGATGCTATTGCAATGATTCAGCGTAGTGCAATGCGAGATGGAAAGGAAGGGTTGGAAAAAGTTGAATCTTGTCAAGAGTTAATTGATAGCATTACAAGAATCAAGGAGGGTGAAGAGTCTGTAGAACTATTGTTACTTGACCCAAATGGACATTCTCAAATCCTACACGAAGCGGCCACGTCAACAGAGTTATCCGAAGAAGAAATTGCAACTCTAGCAATAGGGCCTCAAATACCAATTTTTGATTCAGAGGATCTTGCTACTTGAACATCATAAGGCATCTGAGGCGAGGAATTCATCAAGACGACCTTCCCACATATCTCTCTTATCGGCTAAATCAGAAAGCCATTCGCTTGCTCTATCGATACAAATTTGTTTCATTTCTCCAGCCAATAATTTGCCAGATTCGTAATCTCTGGCAATCCTTGTTAATTCATAGTCGTCCTCTTCAAAGAAGAATTGTAAATATTGGAATGCAACATCCTTAGAACAATCACCACCGAGCCTTCGGTGTTCCTCAACTGTTGGTTGACCACCACTAAATGCCCGCTTTACCTTCTTGCTCATTTCTTCATGAGTATCGTCCATGAAAATTGTAGTTTGAGGCTTCGAGGATGACATCTTTTCTCCAGTCAGCCCTATTGCAAACCTGTGATAAGTAGAACTTGGAGGCATAAGGCCCATTCCACCCATTTCACGTTCTAGGCGAAGTAAACACATCCGGACTTGAGCGATATCTGAGGTATTTGCGCCTGGAATGTCTAAGGTTCCATGTTTAGGATTTGATATTAAATCGGAGTAACCCATTGGAGCTAATGATGACTTGAGTCTTTCAAAAATCGATTCCCTGACTTGGCGATCTACTTTGCCATTTGCAGACACTCCAAATGCTTCTGAGTTACTATTCTGCACCGATAGAGAAATCGTCAAGCCCCCTGCTTTTCTTGCTTTTACGTTAAACCAATGAGTTTTGCCTGCAATGCCTCTAGTAAGTCGCAAATGAGGGTCTTGGTCCACGCCAACAGGTACGACAATGGGGCGCAGACCTCCGAATTCTTCCAATTGCGGGTGAATTATATCTCCAGCCTGAACCAATGGAGCTTGGACATGTGCTAAATTCGTATCACCTTTGAATCCATAAATTGCTTCAAATTCTGAAAGGTTTGTTCTACGCCCCAAGGTAAATGCAAGCCTCTGAACTTCGGGACGACCACTTTGAAAATACACATTGGTAGTTTTTGGATTAAGGCCGAGTGCAGCGTAGTTGTGGACATATTCCTTGAGAGCGATTTGCCTACCCTCTTCTAGGCTAGTCCCTCTAGTTGCTAAGGCCTCAAGGTCTGCTACTGTCACAGTGATATCAGCACCTTGTTCCTGAAACCACCTTACTTGCTCGATAACCATGGAATGGCCGAGATGCATCCTGCCGCTAGGCATTAGGCCAGTCAATACACCAAATGGATCCGAACGCTCCATACATCCGGTAACTACGTCGAGGTCCCTGTGTGCAAAGATAATTCCTCTACGATGCAACATACTTGGATTAGGAATTCGTGAAATATCGATGCTTTCTAGGCCGAATTGGTCCCGTATTCGAGCATAATCTGTAGATTGCTCTGAAGACCAAGGATCGATGCGAGCGGCGTCTTCCACGACCTCTCGTGAATACACTCCTCAATCAACTAATCGCCCATATAATGCGACAAATGCTCGACTGCAACTAATCAAGAACTAAACCGGCTTGGGGTAATTATGGCGGTTGTACATTGTCTAGGGACTGGATTGGTCGGTGCATGGGTTGCAAAGCGTCTAGCAACACTTGGACACGAAGTTCACGCCTATGACCTTCAACCGCATCGAGTCATGGGGATTGATGGAATTACGGTGCATCAAGGAGATGTATTGGATAATTTGATGTCAATGAGCAATAATGCTCAGGTTGACATGGTTGTGAATATGTTACCGGGCGATATTGGGCATATGGCAACGACAGATCTCGCTGAAAGTAGGTATCGCGTGGTGGATTTAAGTTTCAGTAAACATACACCCGATAGAGATAATCAAAAGGCTCAGGATTACGGTGCAAGAATCCTTTGGGATGTTGGTATAGCACCCGGTTTATCGAATATGTTGCTAGCCGTCGCGGATAGGAAAATTGGACCTTTGGAAAAAGCTGAAGTTTGGGTAGGTGGAAACCCAATCGGACCATATGGTGAATGGAAGTATATGGCACCATTTTCCCCCATAGATGTAATTGCAGAATACACTAGGCCGGCGAGGGTGATTCGAGAAGGAGAAGAAGTGATTCTTCCAGCGTTAACCCAACGTCATATGATAGATACCGGGGAACATGGTGAAATGGAGGCTTTTCTTACAGATGGTTTACGTTCCGTGCTGAAATCTATTCCTGCATTTGAGATGTCTGAATTCACCGTACGATGGCCGGGTCATATCCAGAAATTTATAGACGAAAGGGAATCTGGAGAATTGAATGAAGAGGAATTAATTTGGGAGTGGAATTATGATCATAAAATTCCTGAATTTACTTGGATGAAGGTTAGAACTCAGTCAAGAACCGGTGAAGTCATGGAATGGGAAGTTGAGGATCATGGGGGCGACGATGGTCATTCTATGGCCCGAGCAACCGGAATGGTGACTGCATGTTGTGTAGATGCATGGTTGGAAAATCCAGATATGTTACCTGTAGGTGTCCACGCACCAGAAGCATTGGGAAACCATACAATTTCCCAAATAATACGCGCTATGAAACTCAATAACGTACGAATAGACGGCCCTGAAATATCGTTTGACTAGTTGGAATTATTACAACGTTATTTTTACGCGAACAATATACTAAGTGTGATGAAATACAGGTTATTTTTATGGTATCGAACGATGTCCACAAGGTGGATACTAATCGCTCCAGTCTTGGCAGGATAATGTGGTTTAGTTTAGGACTATTTTTCACTGCTTTAGGACTAATAGGTATCCCTGTACCTGGACTCCCGACTACTCCTTTCATGATTCTAGCCGCCGCTTGTTTTGCTAAATCGAGTCAGAAATTCTACGACTGGGTGATTAACAACAAAATATTTGGTAAGCATGTGAAGAATTATCGTGAAACCGGAGGGATACCAAGAAAAACAAAACCCATAATATTGACTACAATGTGGATTTTTGTATTATTTGCAATACTAATTGGAATTCCCGATTCTGCCCCTCAAATATCACGAATTACAACATTCGTATTAGCCTTGATTGGTACGTTGTATATCGTTAAAATCCCTACATTGTAGGCAGCGATTGACTGGAGAATGCTTCATCAATCAGGTTACTAAGTCCTGAAATCCATGATGGGTCATCGTTCAGACATTTTACGACTGCTAACTCTTCGCCTCCTTCTGAAAGAAATTCCTCTCTTATTTCTATGTCCAGTTCTTCAAGAGTCTCCAATCCATCTGCTAAGAATGCGGGGGATACAATAACCAACTTCTTGATTCCGTTTCTAGCCAGATTTTGTACTGTTTCTGTTGTAGATGGTTTTAGCCATTTAGCTGGTCCTAGTCTGCTTTGATAACTCATGGACCAATCAACCTTTGATAGTCCTAATTTTTTGGTAACCGCTTCAGTGGTAAGTGAGCAATGATGAGCATAACACATTGAGTTAGCATCTAGAGAAAGTCCACAACAATTTTCAACTTTCTGACAGTGTTTACCTGATTTATCTGATCTTTTTACATGGGATATGGGTAGACCATGATATGAAAATAAAAGATGAGAATCCTCTTGTAAATAAGGTCTTATTGATTCCACCAATGGGTCAATAAAATTAGGATTATTTGGGAAATGACCCAGTTCTTTCGTCAGTGGATTCCAATTTATTTCTTTCATTTGCTTGTATGCAAACTTAAGTGAAGATTCTGTGGTAGCTTGTGCATGATGAGGGAATAAAGGAGCTAGCAACACCTCCTTAACTCCTGATTTCTTTAATCGCTCTAATCCGTAACGAATACTTGGGTTTCCATACCTCATTCCTACTTCACAAACTGTATCATCCATGTTTTGTTCCACAGCGTCTGTCATCTTTTGAGTTAAAACACGGAGTGGTGATCCTTCTTCCATCCATATACTCTGATATCTGGGTGCTATTTTTTTTGGTCTAGTTTTCAGAATTATTCCTCTGACCAAAAGGTGTCTAAGTGGTGTAGGGATGTCAATTACGTCAGGATCAAGTAAAAATTCACGTAGATAAGTTCTGACAGATTCCACATTTGGTTCATCTGGAGTCCCTATGTTCATCAACAAAACCCCACGCTTCATATCGTCAAACTACCCCCATGTTGTTGTAATGTTTTGTTTTGAGTAATGGTTAATTCTACCATTGTTCGTTATCTTCTTGATCGCGAGCTACCACCCATTTGATAGCAATTGGAGTCGCGATTAATACGGCTACAGCAAAAACAGGTAACCTCCAATCCACCTCGAGCGACGCAGGACGTTCAATTAACCAAGTAAATCTTAGTGGGGAATTATGGAAATCTGAAGTCCAATCATGCAAGTTTGTGACGTGGTGGCCAACCACACTCACAGAATGATGTAATCCATTGAAGGTTGACTGTGGAGTATGAGTTACAGAAACATTTTCTGATTCGAAAACGAAATCCACGGAAACATCAGGAGGCACAGTAACAAACGCGCCTCCTTCAACGGGACGAACTCCTGTCAACAAGTGTTTTTGATCACTAGGGATAATCGGGGCATCCTGCCCATCGAATTGGATATTAAGAGGTGCTTCTGACCATTCAAAGAATGCAGTCCCTGGAACCTCCCATGAAGTTTGTTCGGATGTAGAAATACGGTATGTTTTCATTTTTGAATCATTGATTAATATGTTTTCAAAAGATTCTCCAGATTCTTTGTGACCGTGCCACTCCCCCCAAGTGGTGAACCATACATCCTGAGACCTCAGTAAAGAAATAGCACCTTTATCCTCTCTGATATTGACATCATACCACCTTGCAATCCAGTAAATACTGACTAGACTGTCTTGCTCAGCATCTTCCAAGGCTGATATATTGGCTTGACCTTTTTCTAGGCTGGTTAGACGTTGTACCGCGTGTAAACCATAGGTATCACCTTCAATTCTATCTCCAATAATTGAAAATCCGGCTTCGGATATCGTATTAGCAACATTTTCTGTCACCGGACCATTGGG
>DAMG01000079.1:55442-97737 GCA_002497025.1 Euryarchaeota archaeon UBA126 | reverse complement strand
CTCGAGCCGAGCCATCCCCCAGTCGGGTTGTAGCATTTTTGATTTCTACATACCCACTATAACACATTATTTTGTGAGGACTGAACACATGTTCAGTCGTCTCCTCTGGTGTCCAGGCATATCGATTCTATCTGGTCTCTCAGAACACTTCGTCTCCCCGCGGGGCGGAGCGTTCTCGACCACTTCCCCCTGTATGTGCCCATACAAGGGTGCACCAAAAGCAGGCGTGCGACCTACCTTCCGTATATGAACGATGCGGGTCATTCGAATAGGGGTGAGAACGCAGTATAGAGAGCCGAAAAGACTCATTCATTGGTACTATCAAAAATATGTTCAATTCCAAAGGGTAAATTTTCAATAGGGATTATTGAAGATTTAGTAGATTTTTCTTGAAAAATTAGCTTTTTTTCAGGAGGTCTATCCTCAATACCAAACGGCAGGGTCTCTTTTTGCAAGTCGGCTTCAACAGGATCAGATTGAGAATTCTCATTATCAGGTGGGTGCTCTAATCCAAAAGGAAGTGTACTATTCTCATCCTCCGTGGACCTAGCCGGAGCCGATTCTGCACTGTTAGACGGTGCATGATTGATTCCAAATGGCAAGGTTGGCTGCTCCTGTTTCGAATCTTGGCCAAGGCCGAATGGCATATCTACAGAACCCTTAGCATCCTGTGAATTTTTAGAATCAATCCCTACTTTTTCTTCGTTTCCACAAAGACGGCAAATACCTGATTCATCCAGAACCATGAGACATACCGAGCAGGTTTGCATAACGGTTCTACCCAATGGTGATGTTTGATGGTATCGTATTGATTAATCAAAAATCATTCCAATTCAAAGTCAGGCGGGCTATTTGGAGGTGGGCCGTATATTAGTGGAGTTAGTGAAAGGGAGGCTACCATCATAGTTGCTATGATTGCCATTGGAATAAGGTTGTTTGACCATTCTATTGCATATCTTACAACACAATATGCGGTTGCCAATGTGACGCTAAGTATCATAATCGGGAAACCCGTTTTGAAGAATCTATTGAAGGATATGTCATGACCTGCCTCTTCTGCTAAACCAGCAGCTACTACGTTTGCTGACGCGCCAATAATGGTGCCGTTACCTCCTAGGCAGGCACCAAGTGCTAGTGCCCATGCTAATGGGCCTAGAGCTAATCCTAGTTCAGGATTAGAGGCCAATTCAATTACCACTGGGACCATGGTTGCGGTGTAGGGGATGTTGTCGATGAATGCTGAAGCAATTGCAGACACCCATAGTAACAGCAAAACTGCTACCATCAAACGATTACTCTCATCGGCTTGAGAAATCGTATCAGATATACCCTCAGCAATGGCGTTGATCAGTCCCATGTATTCAAGCCCATGAATCATAATGAATAGGCCAGCAAAGAAAATTATTGTCGTCCATTCAACCGAATCTAATTGCTCTTCGACATGATGGGGTGATGTTACCAGTAACATCAGTACAGCACCACCAATTGCAATTGTGGCCACGGTGAAAATTGGATGATGATAACTTGAATGGGCAAAGAATGCGAATATTACTAGAGCTAATATCGCTCCAGATTTTTTCAATAACTCCAAGTCTTTAATTGGATACCTTATTTTTAACAACTCGACATTGCGATGTGTTTCTCCTGACAAACCATCCATTTCCAACTTCTTTAACAGCCAAAACGAGGGAGCCATACAAATTACTACAGCCGGACCTACATGAATAATGAAATCAATGAAGGATATGCCTTGGTCTGCTAAAATTACGTTCGACGAGAGTGCTTGTGGAGACAGTTGCGCCCCGATGATAATGTTAGGAGGGTCGCCGATTTGAGTTGCAGCTCCACCAATATTAGAGAACATAACTTCGGCGATAATAAGTGGAATTGGTTCAATATCCAGGACTCGAGCTATTTGTATCGTAACTGGGACAATTAGAAGGATAGTGGTTACATTATCTAAGAAGGCTGAAAATACAGCGGTGATTGTACATAGGATAATCGAAAGCCTCCAAATCGAGCCTCCACTCAAGGCATATGCTTGCACCGCAGCCCACTGGAATAGACCTGTTTTACCTAATATATCGACAATCACCATCATACCGATTAATAGACCAATGGTTTCCTCATCAATCCAGGTTACAACCGTACCTAAATCGGGACCATCTCCAATCGCGTGGAGCGCTAACACCACGACTACACCACCTATTGCAGCAGCTAATGCTCTATGCACTAATTCAAAGATAATCAGAGCATAAACACCCAACAAGATTGCAAAGGCTGCTGGAACCGCCCAACTAGGCATTTCTGGAGCCACCCATTGGTCACTACCAGCAGTAGCGCCTAAGACACTTGGAAGGAGGAAGGTAGTCAATAAAGTAGGTAGAACCAACCTTTGGCTTATACCCACCGTGTTCAATACCTTGCTCATAGTAGAACCCCATGTTGATTAGCATATAGATGATACTAACTTCAAGGCTTCCAAAATACTGCTACATTACCCCTATGGAAAACCAGAGATGACTCGGTCATTTTTGCTATTTCAGAGAATAATTCGATTCTTTCCGCCGTACTTTCAACAACCCCCTTGTTTGCTTTTATCTTGACCAAGCTCCTATTATTTAATTGATCAATTAGTTCCTCAATGATAGCAGTGGTGAGTCCATTTCTGCCGACCCTTGCAGAAACTATCAGGGCTCTATCGTTAGCCATCCGCTTTATGTGATTAGGGACCGATGTCATAGACCTTCCACCTTGTTGATATTTCGACGATGTACTCTACCACAATCTAAGCAAGTGAGCCTTATTATCCCATCTTGAATTCTGACTCTAGCATTCTCTCCCGGCCTCAAAATCGTATTACAAGATCTACAGATTAAATCTCGAATATTACGTTCGGCCCTTACACCATGTCGCTTTGACACCCTGAGTAAATCTCTAGCAGCCAAGTCGGAAATTTCCTTGTCCGAACCAACTATTAATTTGGACAGGTGGTTGATGGAATCTTCAGCTTTATTTTTCCTATTTTTTGAGTTGCGGCCTCTTCTTCGACCTGTCATATCCACACCTCATAAAATCCTAGAAATTGCGCGTTCAACCGAAACTCCTACTTGGTTAATCGAGGCATTTCCATCTATGCGTATTAGTAATCCTCTATCTGAGTACCAATCTGCTAACGGAGCTGTTTGATTATGATAGGCCTCTAATCTGGACCTAACGGTTTCTTCGGTATCATCTGGTCTTTGGATTAGTCGACCTTCAATTTCAGGTGGGGCCGGTTTGAATTGAACATGAAAGATTTCTCCAGTTTCCGGATCCAGCCGTCTTCCGACTATTCTATCGACAATCGCATCATCTGATACTTCTATTGAAATTACTGAAGAAACCGTAGCTATTTTCTCGAGAGATTCTGCTTGAGGGATGGTTCGAGGGAAGCCATCAAAAAGTACTCCTTGGCCGGCGTCGTCTTCCTGTAATCGCTCTTCGATTAAGCCAATTATCACCTCGTCGGGCACCAATAACCCTGCATCCATGTATTCTTTTGCGGCCAGCCCCATTGGTGACTCTAGCTTTACTGCTGCTCGTAACATATCGCCTGTGGATACTTGCGGTTTACTGGTAAGTTCAACTATCCTACCGGCTTGTGTGCCCTTCCCGGCACCAGGTGGTCCAAAGAGTACTATTGACCCTACCATAGACTCACCGAGTGGCTTCGTGGTCTTAAGACAGTGCCTGAGAATTATCAGGTATTCTGTTCGTACCAGAGGTGACCATAAGCCACCCACTGATCCATTGTCCAACCTTCGGGCAACCCTCCTGGTGGTAGCGGCATTGCTCCAGGAGGCACCGGTACTGGAGGTGGAAGAGACGGAGCAGATGAGGAAATAACATCTGAGATTTCATCAACACTAACCGACTTACTCAAAACTTCTCCAGCTGAGCCTGTTTCTAGAGCCATCGCCCTTCTTTCGGTTTTGGAACCTGAATGAAGTGCAGAACCCTTTGGAATTAATTCCTCATCTGGACTCATGTTGTTTTCAGATTCTTTTCGCATACGCACTAGCACGACACCTAACCCTGATAGGACTACTAAGAACACTATCGCAAGAGTCCACTTAGGTAGCCCAAGTGATACCATCAAACAACCAATGCCACTACATGAGTCATCTCTAGAACGGGATACTTCTAGAGTGATCTCGGTATTTGTAATTGTAGAAACTTCTCCATTATCTGTAGAGTTCGCCCAAATAACAAAACTCGCCAGGCCAGGTGATGCTGATTTTCGTGGAGATGCGTACACCGTTATATCTACAGATTCACCAATTGCGATATTGTCCACTGATGTTGGTTCTACTTCAACATTCCAATTAGACAGCTCACTTGCTTCAAAACTAAATCCAGAAGGTTGGTTACCAAAATTAGTAACGGAAATTATGAATGTTCCTGAAGAGCCTGAGTTGATATCATTCAGAGTCATTGAATCGGGAGATAATTCGACGAAAATAGAGGGTGTAATCTCCACATTTAATTGGAAAGTATGAGTTACAGTTTCCATTCCTGGAGTGATCGCTTCAACAATTACTGGAACGGTTACATCCATCATTCCAACTGGTAAATTACCCGGTACATCCAAACCAACTGTGACAAGCGCCTCACGGTTCATATCTAGTGTCGATGGAATAAGCGATTGGAAGCCACCGACCCAATCTATTGGCAGAGTCCCGATACTCCAAGTTAGAGACAACGGTACGTTTCCAGCATTTCTGACCCAAACATCAGTGGTTCCGGTCTGACCTAGTGACAAGGTGAAAGTAGAGTCTTCGGATACATCAAGGGATGCGATTTCCTGAACATTAAATCGAGTTGCGTTTACAACCATATCACCATCAATTAGAGTGGTTCGAATTGTTAGTGTGTTCCTAGTATTCATCTCTGCATTCTCTGGCACAATCATCTGAACAGTAACTGTTGCAAACTCCCCAGCCTCAATCGAGAATTGTAATTGTTCGGTCGTTTGCTGTTGACCATAAACCAATTGCGCCGCCCAAGTATTCAATGAGGAGCTTACTGTCATTGTAAAGTCCATTCGAATATTACCATCATTGGAGACAATCACAGAAGTTTCAGACAAATCTCCATTCAGAACTGCTCGGTCTTCTGCAAGTGCCAACGCCCCCAATACATTGCCTTCTTCATCCTCTAAATCAATCTTAAATTCATAACTCTCGAAGACTGTTACCGTTGCAATATCTGTCTTTGAG
The DNA here is from genome assembly GCA_002497025.1 of Euryarchaeota archaeon UBA126. Taxonomy (GTDB): domain Archaea; phylum Thermoplasmatota; class Poseidoniia; order Poseidoniales; family Thalassarchaeaceae; genus MGIIb-O1. The sequence continues at coordinate 92,476 of DAMG01000079.1, read as the reverse complement.
ACTGAGGAATCTTGTACGGATGTAGTTACGCAGGTGATATCCTCGGTAACTCCTGCGGCTGGTTCTCCTGCATCCGCAGCCGGTATTCTAACCTGTATCGGAAGCGGTAAGAATTGTAGTCTGCTAAGTGGGTCTAAAACCACTGATGAAGATCCACTGGTACCGATGTTCACAATCCATTGACTAGGGCTATCACAACTCACTGAATATTGTGTCTCTCCATTACCTGTATTTCTTATTGATAGTGAATATACTGCAGTTTGTCCTGGTTTGGCCCCTAGGTCATTTCCAGTTCCTGCTAGAATGGTGAAAAGGCCTTCCACTCTTTCTACCACAGATGTAATCCTGATGGTGTGTGAAATGGTTGGTGCGTCTTTATCAAATATATTCAAGTCATTAACGAAATTACCAGGTAAGGCGAATCTAGGGCCTGCAGGGTTTTCTAAGTCAGCATCGACATCTTCCAAAGTTAGTGTAACAATTCTTGAGTCCCCCACATCACCGGATGCTGCGAGGTCCCATGGACCTGTTTCGTTGAGTAATTTCCACCATTCGTCAATAGGGGATTGTAAAATTCCTTGATCGTCAACCCTCTGAACAGGAGTAACAGTTAGGCCAACCGAAATAGGAGAAGTTCCTTCATTTTGTAACATGAATTCGTAAGTCAGCATACTACCTGTACTTGGGTCTAATGATTTGGTCAATGCCTGTTCTAAATCGGATGGAGTTGAAGGAACCGAACCATCTTCCATTAGAGGAGTTATTCTAACTCCGATTTGAGAAATTTGGACTGTTAATTGATAGTGATTATTGTTGACTCCGTTGTTTTCATCATTTAATTCAACTACCGTGTCTTCAGTATCAATCCTCAATTCCAATAGATGTTCACCGGTTGTTTGGAATACGTGAGGAAAAGATAGAGAGTTTGTCACTCCACCGCCTAAAGAAGTCCTATCGGAGGTATAGAGAATAGTTCCTTCAGTGAGGTCCTCAATCTCAATTGTATAGGCGCCGCTGGCTTGTGATGCTTGGTTTCGCCAGGCGGCCTCTACTAGGACTGTATCTCCTTGCAAGGGTGCTAAAATAGAGGTACTCAATGAGCCTTCAAAGACTGTCAGGTCTGCTACAGATTGCTCTTGCAATAATCCACTAGCAACTAAAGCAAAACTTTGGGCAAATCCTCCGGCATGACCAACAGAAATAGTCCAAACCCCAGAATTTCCTGCTGGTATCTTAATTCTCTCGATATTATTCAATCGATCTGCAATCCCTCCCGTTGTTGAGTAACCATTGGAAAATACATTTCCATGGTACACAGTTCCATCAGGAGATGTAGCTGTTAGGTCTAGGTCGTTGACTAATTTCACAGCGCTTTGGTTTGCGATTGTAGAGGCTTCTAAATCCACCCAGGCTAAAGTAACGTCGAAATTAGTAATCGAGTCTACAGTGAAGGTGTAAACGAAACTATGTCCAGGATCTAGTTCACGACTGTCATCGTACAATAAATCCAAATCGGTCCCATCTTCATTAGGACTAATTGAATTTGCAACGTTAATTTGACCCCAGCCCTCCGAAGGATTAGGAATATTTGCAGTACCAATATCCTCCGCTCCATTAATCAGTAATGCCTTGATTAAATCAGAACGTGGTTCGGTAATTCCAGCATCGGTTCTAAGATATTGGCGCACCATTGTAGCACCACCCGCGGCGACTGCAGTGGCCATTGAAGAACCATTTAGGGCCATGTAAAGAGGAGTCGAACCATCGGAATGGGTAGTAGAACTACAGGACTCACCTTGCGCACTACTTGCCTCCTCAGCCCTAGCTGAGCATAACATAACTCCGGGTGCCACCAGGTCTGGTTTGATTCTACCATCCAGTGTAGACCCCTTAGAGGAAAAAGAAGGGACACTTCCTTCTGGGTCTGTCCCCAAGGAACCAGTTGTTGAGGCTCCAATGGTGAGGACGTTCTTTGCTGAACCCGGCGGAGTGACAGTATTTGCACCATCTTCACCAAGATCACCTGAAGAAAAGAGGGCTAAGAAGCGAGGATTATCCACGATGAATGCATCCGCCGACCGTGAATCTGAACTGTATTCTCCAACTAAATTTTCGTTACCCCAAGAATTAGTTTGAATCCTAGCAGAATTCTGCCAAGCATGAGAGAACATGTCGTACAGAGAACCCCATCTGGCTAGAATTCCCGAAGAATCTACTTCTAGTTGGTAGAAATGGAATGTGGCGGCTGGCACCATCCCCAAAGCCGAAGCGTCACCAGACCCATCTCCAAGAAGAGTTGCAGTCACATGGGTGCCGTGGCCAGAATTGCTGTCAAGGGCTGAATTGTCGGGTCCAAATTGATTGTAAACACCCCTAACTCTACCGTCAAAATCGCCATGATCAGCATCGATACCAGTATCGGAAATTGCGATGACTTCACCACTTCCGTTGAGAGTATTTGCAGAATTAACGAGAGCTTGGTTAATCCCTGAAATGTCACTTGCAACCGAATTATGTATTGTTAACTTGGAAGCTTGGTGAATATGCAAAATTCGTCCATCCATGGCGAGAATCGGAATCCATATTGCGTTAACCGATTTTGACTGACACAGGTGAGAGTCACAAATATCTCTAGAGTTTTCAGTTGAAGATATAGATTCAAGATCAGATTGTAATTGCTTGAGTTCTTGGATTGATAAATCAGGTGCAGGACTAATGTCGAGATCTACAGTTATTGCTTCCCTACCAGCTATACTTGCCACCTCAGGGCTAACCCTCCATGCAATCGGAAGTTCACCTGCCCATCTTACCCCCTCCATAGAGCCCAATTCGTGAAGAGTTATCGCTGAGTTGTATTGAATCGGAATTCTGATTATGAGGGTGTCATCAGGAATTGATTCTATTACGATTAGACCCCTCTCCTGTAAGTTTTGTTGTAGTGTGGTCAAGTCCGCTGATTCGGATTGCACAAGGGCGAATCGAGTTCTATCTAGTGCTTGAAAATCGACAATGTTTTCTGGACCGAGAGGAATCGGTTGTAGAATAGGGTCAAAACTACCGTATGGTGAATAGATTAATCCTGAAGTTGTCTTTAATTGATGTATACTGTGTGAGGCGCTGGAAAACGGCTGAAATTTAATCTCAGATTCTTTCTCTTCGCTATATTCAGAACCAACTTGATCGTTCGAACTGGAGGCAGATGTGACACCTATGGACCATCCACTCAGTAAGAGCATGAACAGGGTAATTAGTACAAGCCGGCGGTCATTCACGAGTTATTCGGAGAATTGAAGGGCTTTTGACCGTTCATGTTGATTGACCTATGGTCAAGTCAAAAAAAATACTAAAAAAATACAATCAAAGACCGTAATAGGCGTCGATTGCAGCATCGGTTTTTGCAACCGAAATTTTCCAATCGGATTCAGCCCCCATAAGTGCACGGATACAATCGATATTCTCCGGAATTACATCACTTTCCTGATGTATTGCTTGGAAATAGTATAGACGGTTTTCGACTAATTTGACTCCGTCTTCCCAGACAAATATTTCATGTAAATCGCCCCACTTTCTCCCGATGTCGCGAGCCATTTCCATTACCTCAGCGGTTGTAGTGATTCTATTTTCCTCTCCATGCATTACAATTACTCGAGGTTGTTCTTTCCACATTTCGATAATTGATTCTGTAGTCAATCCATGCCCTTCCGGTAAATCCGCTATAATTGAATGAACATGCATTATTGTGGTTGGGACAGCAACCGCTAGTGAATTAATTTCAATTTCTGGCTTTACGGTCATAACATCGGGGCCGTGATGACTTGGAACCTTTAGGACAGGTTTGATGGCATTGATTGGACCTTTCTTTGAATCACCGGGGTCAGCTGCACGTCGTATCATGGTGCACTCCACCTTTAGCGAGCCGCAGTGTTCGTAAAGAGGCACCAAGGTTCGGGAAAGACCTGTTGTATTGCAAGATACCACTCTCGTACCATCTGCATTCAGATTTGCATCGTGGTTTGCACATGATGTATATGAGAGACCTGTGAGGTCATGCTTCTCTCCACCTTGGAAAATATGTTTGACTCCAGCCGCTTTGTATTTTGCAATATTCCCGGCACCCATCTTTCCAGGAGCACAGTCGATGACGACATCAGCCACTGATAAAAGATCAGAAAGACCGCCTTTGCATTGATATCCTTGTTCGGAAAATGCCGCTATTCTTTCAGCATCATCAAATGTACAATAAAGCGGAAATCCCTTTTTCACAGCTAAATCACAGCCAAAGGACGGACCCGTCTTGGTCACCCCAATTATTTCCATGTCATCCTGCGCATCCACTGCATCAGCGACTCGTTTTCCGATTGTTCCAAATCCGTTAATTGCGACTTTTATTGATTTCATGGTTTAGCCCCATGCGCCCTTTGGGCAAATTGATGGCGTAATCGAACCTCTATCAATAATACTCTTGTAGAGTGAGTCGGAATATAATCAGGATAATTGCAATAATCGGTATCTAATCACCCGTCAGAATGAAGACTGTATCCACTCCGTAGGTGTTTGGAGATAACATGCGCGACATCACCGCGAAGAGTGTCAAACTAAACAGAGACCTCGACAAAATGTTAGAACAAGCACTCCAAAGAGACTTGTTAGTACGCATAGGTTGGGGTAAGCAAGGGGACGAGAAACCAAAGAATGGAGAAATTGGGGTCATCACTCATCTACCTGAAAAATCCAGAGTTTTGCTACTAGGTGATTTGGGAGAATGTGCAGGTGCGATGAATAATGGTGGAACCTTCACTCTTCAAGGCGGTTGTAGTTCAATGTTAGGTGCCTTTCAAAAATCTGGTAGAATTACTATCGAAAAAGATGCAGGAGATCGTGTTGGTCATAGAATGACTGGCGGGGAGATTATCGTCCAAGGATCTGTAGGAGACGAAACGGCAGCTGAGATGAAAGGAGGATTCGTAATAGTCCGTGGCCATGCCGGATTAGCTACCGGAGCGGCCATGAATGGAGGCACAGTTGTTGTGCTTGGAAACACCGGAAACGACCCCGGAAGAGGGATGGTTGGTGGACGCGTAATTATCTCAGGATCTTGCCCCCCTCCAGGTGAAGGAGCTACGATGAGATCGATTGAATCTAGCGAAGTGGAAGAATTGGCTGAACATCTTGAACCCCTTGGGTTGTATATTGATTCTGACGCTTTGGTTATTGTGCCAAGTGAAGATGGACCTCCACAAGCCGAATTACCCGAGACCTCGATTACCGAGGGTTTCGAAGGTATCACACTAGTGCCATCGGCAAAAGATAGGCTACCTTCCCATTCCCAAATCGATACTAGTTCACCAATACATCCTGTTGGTCAAGAAGAAAATGCTACGATTATTCCTCTTCCTTGGATAATTCAATCGGAAAGTATGACCGGGATGGAGGGGGACTATACTACAAATCAACCAGGTCTAGTAACCTCTAAACCTAGGCTTAACGACCTGATGTTAATCACAGAAGAAAACCTCCTTGAGACTGCAGGAATCATTCAAAATTGTTCCGGAATGGTTCTTGATTTAACGAAGATGCCCGCGATTAACGATGCGGAAATTGAAGCGTTGTTGGTTTCTCTCTATAGTAGGATGAAGGATGATTCTCTTGTTTTTCTTAAAGATAGTATTTCCAGAGTTGAGCATCTCTTCCGTCTAGTTGTGGATCTAGACCTTGATGGTGCACTAGTTGATGTTGCTTCGTCCGGTGGATCTAGGGCCGCAGCAGCATTGCCTAGAATTGGACTCGTTGCACAAGCCATGAATTTACCAAAACAAGGAAGGAAGATTTTACTTCAGATAAACGAAGCTCCTTCTGCAGAAGACCTCCTAATCGCAGTTGGAGCAGGTTGTTCTGCTATTATAGCACCCCCTCCAAATGATGATGTTGAAACGGCGTTGACTTGGATCGACGGGACATTAAGAGGTTGGATGTTAGAATTGGGAATAAATAATCTGTCCGAATTAACAAGACGGAACCTGCGTGCTCTTGATCATGATACTGCAGCAATATCTGGTCTACGATTAATAGGATACGACAGACCGCTTCCTATGTGGTTGAGAAACTGAGGTGTTATTCTGCCAACTATCACCTTGAGTCATTCTTTACTTCGCTCTATACAAGCAGAAAATGGAGCGGAGTACGATGCAGATGATTGGCTAGAAAGATTATCTCAAATCGGATGTGTGGTAGAGGGCAGTAATGAAGAATCAATAGAAATTGAGGTTTTTCCAGATCGACCCGATCTCCTGAGTCATGAAACTATGGCAAGGGCCGCGAGGGCTTTCTTAGAAGGAGATATTCAACAACCAACTATTGAAACTAAAGATAGCGGCATTAGATTGGACGTTGATTCTAGTCTGGAATCCGTTCGACCAATAATCATGGCTGCAATTGTTAGAGGAGTGAATAATGGAAACACCGCTGATGAAAAAGACCAATTCATACAATCATTGATGGATCATCAAGAAAAATTGCATCTTAGCCTTGGGAGAAGAAGGAAATTCTCTTCCATTGGCGTCCATGATTTATCGACTTTGAGTCCACCTTTCAGAGTGGTCACCGTACCTGGATCACACTCATTTGTACCACTAGCGACGGATGAAAAAATGTCAATCGATAATATTCTTAGTGAACACACAAAGGGAATAGAATATGCTCATTTAATGGAAGATCTAGAAGTTTACCCTGTAATATTGGATTCGAATGATGAAATCTTATCTTTCCCTCCAATAATTAATGGAGAACATACCACCGTTAGCGAATCTACTACTGATTTCTTCATCGATGTTACAGGCTGGGAAGAAAGGGCTGTCGAAGCCTGTTTATTGCTAGTATGTCTTGCCTTAGCCGAGCGCGGTGGAACAATAGAACAAGTACAGGTTACTGGGTGTGATGGGCAGGTACGAATGACTCCAAATATGGAATCGAAAGAACACAGAGTTTCTGACCGATTAATTAACAGAATCCTCGGTCTTACTCTGGAAAGTGAAGATATCGCGACAGCGATTCAAAGAATGGGGGGCAATTTAGTAACTTCTCGTGCAGTTACGGATGGCGTCAACAAAGCCGAACGTTGGGCAGACCTAGAGGTGGGTGAACGCGAACACGTAATCGAAATGCCTAGGTGGCGATCTGATATAATGCATCCAATTGATATTGTCGAGGATATCGCTATCGGTTATGGATACGAAAATATGCCTAACATTCTATCTTCAGTACACTTAGACGCGATTCCTTTACCATCTGCACATTTACACAGAAGAGTTCGAGAAAGTTTACGTTCATTGAATTTGCAAGAAACTCAAAGCCTCACATTATCCAACGAACGTGTACAATTTGTCAATACACGGTGGAATAAATTAGCAGCGACTACAGAATTAGCAAATCCCATAACCATAGATCACACAATGATGAGACAGAGAATACTCCCAAGTTTATTACAACTATTAGCGGCAAACCGTCATCACGAATTACCACAACGAGTTTACGAAATTGGAACCGTTGTTTTGGAATCTCATAATGGGACAAGAGCGGCTTGGGCTTGTGCCGAAGTTGGGGGTGGTTTCTCAGCGGCTAAAGGATTTGCACAAGCATTCTTGAGAGATATTGGCGCAAATCTAGAGGATGTCTTGTGGGAGGCAACCACCTTGGATGAAGGGCCCTGGTTGCCTGGTAGAGGTGCTAAGATCTTGGTATCTGGCGAGGAAGTCGGACAAATTGGAGAAATAGACCCAGTTGTGGCTTCTGAATTTGGCCTTCGGGTTCCAATTCAAGCAGGAGAATTCGACGTCGATGCGCTAGGCCGCCTAATCCCTGACCCAGTACTATGAGTCTTCAATTTCAATCATCGTCCAAAAGCGCCATCGCATCAAGGAAAGATTTGTCTTTCAGATGGCTTTTATCTTCAATCAATTCCTTCTGTTTATCCTCAGACTTTCTCTCGTACTCAACTACCTCAGCCTTCTTTGCGTCGGGCTTTGGTTCGGCGGGGGCGTTTTTCTTACCGAATGGCCACTTTGATGCCATGTTCTGCAAACAGCACCTCAGACCATAGTTACTTCGTTTAGGCGATTCATCAAGAAGGGGCATAAATCAAAGCCGAGAACGATGAGCGTCTCCCATGCGAGGCAGGGCATTGGCCATGACAGTGATTCTTGCCTTGCTGATTGTATCTGCAGCGCCGAGCCAGCTAAACGAGGACCCCAACCCTTCCGAATCAGTATCAAATGACTCGACTTTTGACCTATTATTTGTTGGAAATTCATACACATCTAACAACCAATTGAATGTCAGGGTTGAGAATTTACTTAGCGCTAGTGGATTTACTCCCGAAGTACAAGCCTTGACAAGCGGAGGGAAGACTCTTGCTTGGCATGGGGAGCAAGCTGAGACTGAAGGCTCTGAATGGTTCACCTCATTACGAAACCCTCACGATTATGTGATATTGCAAGACCAAAGTCAAGTTCCAGGTTTCCCAACAAGTTCATCCTACTGGCAAGATAGTATGGAAGGTGCCAGAATTATCGATGATTTGGTAGACGACAATGGAGGAGATACCTTCTTTCTGATGACTTGGGGGTATAGAAATGGTGATGAGAGTAATAGTTGGAGATATCCTGACTATGAAACAATGCAACAGTACCTAGAAACTGGTTATCTTGCTTATGCTGAAAACCTATCCTCTGACCGAAGAACTGTCTTTATTGCCCCAGTTGGTATGGCATTTGAGAATATATTTTTCTCCATTTCTAATGCTACTGAAGATGGAACTATTTTCTCAGACTTATACGCTGCTGATGGCAGTCATCCTTCAATACAAGGGACGTATTTAGCCGCCTGTGTCATACATACTTCGGTTACCGGAGAATCTACGGTTGGCCTGCCAAGCACAGGTGGAATAAACGCTTCAAGAACATTAGAATTGCAACAATGGGCTGACCACACAGTATTCAACACATCAGGATTAACTTACCCTTGGCAATTGGAAGATTTAGGGGTAGAATTTGGTGTGAATTCAGGTTCAATCTTCAACATTGAGCCTGGTCTAACAATAGGGGTAGCGGCTAATTTTACAAACCAAGCAGAAGTCAATACTACCGCGCTGATTGAAATTACTAGCCCTGCTGGTTGGGAGGTGTCATGGGATTATCCAACAAGCCCAGAGGTAGGACACTCTTTTGATGCTCCAAGCGATGTTGTCCAGTGGGTAGAATTTACGGTGGTTGCACCGGAGGTTTCCTTCGGTTACCCTCTTGCAGATTCAATTCATGAGTTTAGTGTGACCTTGATAGGAGACCATACTGGTAATCAAGATTGGTGGAATTTTTCACTTCGTTATGGTGAATGGAAGGGAATGCAAGTAATCGAAGGAGGTGGTACCGCTTCAATTGATCCAGGAGGTGTTGTTGACCTAGAATTCGTTTTGCAGAATATCGGTAATTCGATTAATTCGCTTGGGATAAATATCGCACCAGTTTACGAAAATGGAACACCAATCGAAACTCCGGGGCTATCTTTCGCCCATCAAGGGTGGACTGCAATAATCTACGACCGAATCGGTTTGGAAGATATGAATCCTGGCGAAACTACTACCGTTCGCATGCAAGTACAATCTCCAATATTAACATCTGGAAAACTGGACATGATGGTTCAATTTTGGGCAGATGGTGTAGAAGAAATTCAAAGGCTAAACCAGACGATTAGCATAGTTCCTAGATCGGGCGGAGACCTAGGTTTGACAAATGTCGACTGTATGTTTGAGGTAAAACCGGGAGATACCTGTTTAGTGGAATTATTTATCGAAAATACGGGAGATGCAGCTTACCTGTTCAACCTAAGCGTAACTGAAAAACCAGATTGGTTAGTTGTAAACATTACAGAATATACTCGATATTTAGGGCCCGGTCAAACAGTCCACGGAATCGATGTATCTGCCTGGACGGCAATTGGACTAGAGGCGGGACTGATTGGAGAAGTCACAATAGAATTGGAGGTTGATGGTTGGGTTCCAGCAGAGGTTAGTTTTGATGTATCAATTGCGGCCGTTCATGCGTGGGATATTATTCGCTCTGATGCTGAGGTAATCGATGGAAAATTGACCGGATATTGGGAAGTAAAGAATATCGGGAATAGTCCTGACGGCCTAGTTGTAAGTGTAGAGTGTACAGATTTTACAGATTTTGGAGTCGTCCCTCCGGATGAACTGAGTTCCGGAACAAATCAAGTTAGGTCATTTGAGGAACTTAATGTCCCAATCAATGGAACGCTATTATTCGAAGTTTGGATGAATGTACCTGAAGAAGTACCAATTGCCTCAAATGCAATTCTAACTGTCGAGATTCGCTCCTTCCGAGATCCATCAGTTCAACACACTGTAGAACACTCTACTCAAATTAATGGCGCCCAGCCAAGCGAACCTATTGGCTCGGATGAGCCTAATATTTTCAGCGATTTTATGCAGCGATGGTTACAAACCATTCTAATCGTAATTGTTAGTATTGTTGGGGCCGTCGCGGTAGCCTTTGCAGTACGACACAGAATCGAAGCCGACAGAGAGTTTTACAGAAGCAAAAACCCAGAGGTGGTGGTGGTTGAAGAAGTTGGAGACTGGATGTCTAAATTTGAAGCGAGTGAAAAAGAAGAAACAGAACTCATCCAGAGCCCAACAACCGATTTAGAATCCTTTAAGCAGGAATTTATGGATAAATCAGGAGATCACTCTAGAGAAGTTTCACCAGCTCCTGGGTCAGAGACCCTCCAAGGAGCGGGGGATTTGCTTGACGAGGCTCACGCAGAGGAGGCCATAATAGATGCAATAGAAATGGCAGAGCAATTACAAGATAGTGATCTAATTCACCCCGATAACATAGTTCTGGACCTAGATGACTTCGATGAAAGATTGAACTCCCTTGGCAAAGATTTGCGTGATAATGAAGACCCTTGATGCTACCGGAACCACGTGGATAGCAACTGGATGATTGGTGTAGACGAGGCAGGTAGGGGACCTGTAATCGGACCATTGGTAGTCGCGGCATTAGCAATACCAGCTGAGGATATTGAAATTTTATCTGAATTGAATGTAAGGGATTCAAAGGATATTTCACCAAATGAACGCCTTCGTATTTTTACTGCAATCAATCAGCGCATAGAGGATGGTAAATGGAAATCAGGACTGATATTATGTTCCCCGAAGAGAATAGATATCAACAGTCTAACCTCGGATTTGAATAGTCTAGAAATAGATTTATTTTCAGAGGCGATCTTAGCTACAGATTTGTATTTGGATTCGGGTGTAATTCGTGCAGATGCTTGCGATGTAAATGAGAATCGATTCAGAATTCGCTTACAATCATCGTTAGGAGAAAAATGGAAGGCTTGGAGAATTATTGCAGAACATGGTATGGATTCGAAAGACCTCGTTACTGGAGGGGCCTCAATTCTTGCAAAAGTTTCTAGAGATTCAGCAATCGAAGAAATTGCCACTCGAACAGGAATAGAAATCGGTTCCGGGTATCCATCGGATAAAACCACACGTTCCGCGGTAGAGAAGATGCTCTCAAATGGCAAACCGCATGACTCTCTGAGATGGAGTTGGGCAACTGTGTCTGATATTTGGCAGAATTTGCATGGAACTCCCGTTCCAGTACGAGCGCAACAGGGAGGACCTGTCGTACAATCGTCACTTGATGACTGGTAAGGGTGAGAAGCGTCAAATGCCTTAGTTCGGGCCGAAGGCCCGATAGCATGGCAGACTTCAACTGGGATTCGGAGACTGTTGATACGGTTCGAAAGTATGCCATGCAAAATACAGTTGAGTACGACGGAGCTGGTCAGTCAGGATCTGTATTAGGTCGCTTACTAGGTGAAAGAGCCGATTTGAGGCCTCGAGCAAAGGAGTTGAAATCTCTGGTAGAAAAAGAGGTTGAAGCTGCAAATCAAATGGCCAAGGAGAATGGCGTTGATGCGGTAAGAGAATCTTTAGCTGCAACAAATCCTGAGGCTTTGGAAAGACAAAAACAACAGAAAAGACTTGGACTTAAACCGCTACCAAATTCAATTGAAGGAAAAGTGATTTTGCGTTTTGCACCCAATCCTAACGGACCACTTACTATTGGGCACTCGAGAGGAGTTGTTATCAATTCCGAATTTGCCAAAATGTATTCTGGTAAAGTTGTACTACGTTACGACGATACCGATACGAGAGTAAAGCCACCTCTGCCTGAGGCTTATGGATGGATTGAAGAAGAATATGAATGGCTAGCAGGTAGACCTGCTGACATTGTTATTCGGGCTAGTGAACGAATGCCGATATATCTTGAACATGCCAAACAAATGCTCGAATCTGGATTTGGTTACATTTGTCGGTGCAGTGCTTTAGAATTCAAAAATCTTAGAGATAACTCACAATCTTGTTCGTGTAGAAACAGAACTGTAAAACATAATCTCTCTGATTGGCAGGCAATGAATGATGGCAGTATAGAGGAAGGAGGTGCGGTTGTGAGGGTGAAAACTGACCTAGAATTACCCAACCCTGCACTTCGTGATTGGCCTGCTTTACGAATACAACACAGTCCGCACCCAATGGTTGGAGACTCATACAAGGTTTGGCCCCTACTAGATTTCCAAAGTGCAATTGAAGATCACCTTCAAGGAGTGACTCATATCGTTAGAGGTAAGGATCTTATGGATTCGACAAGAAAACAGACTCTATTGTACAAACACTTCGGTTGGGACTATCCGGAACCCCTCTATTGGGGACGAGTAAAGGTACACGAGTTTGGAGGCTTCTCCACCTCTGGGATGAGAGCAGATATTGCCGATGGGAAATATGAGGGATGGAATGATTCCCGTTTACCTACAATTTCCGCTTTGAAACGTCGGGGTTTTGACCCTCGGGCAATACGTGATTTCTGGTTAGACCTTGGATTAACTCAGAAAGATATTTCGATATCTATGCAAACCATTGAATCATTCAATTCCTCTGTGATTGATGCTGTTTGTGAGAGAAGATCATTTGTTAGAAATCCAAGGACTTTGTCATTCCAAATGATTGGAACCGAACTACCTGGAAATCTGCAAATTGCTCGCCACCCACATGGTGAAATTGAGGGGCTTCGCGAATGGGAGATTTCAGAGAAATTTGTCATTGAGGATACAGATTACTCCGAACAATTGCGTTTGAAAGATTTCGCAGATATCTCAATTAATCAGAATGAGGCGATTGTCGATTCTTTAGAGAGGAGTGATAAGCGCCCAATTGTCCATTGGTTACCAATAAATCAAAGTCGAATGGCTCGTCTAACTTCGCCGTCAGGGAATGGATTTAGAGTTGATGAAGGACTGATTGAGAATATCGATTTAGTAGAAGGCTCAATCATCCAATTAGAAAGAGTAGGATTTGCTAGAATTGAGAAGATTCCTGAAAATGGCCCCGTAGATTTGCTCTATCTACATGGTTAGGACATATGCTGCCCCTCGTGTACGTGCGGCGCCTATGGCGCCGAGGTAAAGAAATAGAGTACAAACGAATCTCATAAGGGTCGCATTCAAGGATGGAAAGCGGGTCTCCCCGTAATATGGAGGGTCATCAGAGGGGTGGAGTGGTGCTAATTGTAGCACTATTGATGCTAGTCAGTATGCCCTATTCATCGATAACTGCTGAGCAAGATGGCTCTTGCTGTAGTTCGCAAGAATTCGACTTATTTTTGATTGGTAGTGCTGACGACGGCTCACTTTCTCCATTTGATTCGGATCTTGATGAGGAATTTGATCAATTTGTAACACCTTCTATCCAAGGGTTGGTAGAAATTGGTACTTGGGAAGTAGATTGGGGATTACAGGGAGATTACTCAGATTCCACCTGGGAATTCCGCATCCCATATGAGGTTGAATCGGCGGCAGGAATCCAAATAAATGCAACAATTGGAGTCAATATTGGAAGCACCTACTTTGAGGGAGACGCTGGTGCAGGATTATTCCTTACAAATGTGGGAGAAGTTGTAATCCCCGTGGAAGTTCTTGCTGGTGAAGTTCGCTCTGGTGATAAAATAAAACTGACTTTTTCAGTCAGAAGTTTATCGTTCTCCAGCCCAGGTGATGAAGCAGGAATTCGTTTTATTTGGGGCACAGATGACTTCCCTGGAAGAATTTCGATGAAATTCCCCTTAGTTAGTATAGATATGAAAGAACCAAGTGTTAATGATAGATTGGTATACTTCCCTATCCTTCTCAAGTCTGGATTTGGAGATAGAATGTGGTCGGCCTCAAGCGGAGGCATGATAGTAGCTAGCAGTACAATTGCAGATAGCCCAATTGCAACTCCAACAAATAATGGAGTCGAGGTCACTTTCGCCTGGGAAATTCCTGAATCTGCAGATTCTGGAACATACATGGTCTCATTCCACCTCGAACCACAAACTTCCCTTAGAATTGAGGCTAATCGGACATACGATATTGTTGCAGGTGATGGAGGATCAAATGCAGGGGGCTGGTATCCTGCGGTTGAGCCGTTGAGGACTGGTGGAACGAATTTACTTGTTGATGTAAGCGCTAAATTTGATGGAGAATCAGTCCAAAGAGAAGTAACAATCGAATTTGATGGTGCTATGTCTCAGTGGGTGAGATGGGGTCTAGATAACATTGGAAACAATAGTCTTTCATCGAATAGTTGGTGGCGTAATCTAAGAACCTACTCCGATAGTGTCACTAACTCCGAATACAACAATGGACAGGTAGATGATTCAGAAATTGCTGCCTTAAACAGTCATCTAGTTGGATCTGCGTCAGATATGAGATCATTCCTTGCCAATGGATTGTATCTGGACGCTGAATCTATTCTGGGGATTAATCCTGTCAATCTTGGACCTACGGAGATAACTATTGATTTGGGCCACACTAGGGCATTCAGTGCCGAGAGTGTGACTATTCGAATTGATACATCTCACAATGTCAACCCTGGAGAAAGACAGCAATTGATTGAATCATTCATCCGACCAAGTGATGATGATTTGTACACTAAGGTTGAGTTGAGAGTAGAAATTCGCTCCTCTGCTCTACAGGGTCTTGGAGGTGTTGCGGCAGAAGATATTGATGCAAAGCATCGAAGATGGATAATATTCGAGAAGGTTACAATAGAGGAAAGCGACCTAGACACCGAGGAAACATTCAGAGTTGAGTTTGTACCAACCGGTGGTGCACTGTACTCACCATTGGTCTCGGCAATGGTTTCTGTATTCATGCTAGTTTTAGCACTAGGCTTAGGAATGGCAATGACAAGGAAACGGGCCAGAGCACCTACAATGCTAACAGTAGTTATCCTTGGTGGGCTTTCGTTGGCATTGTATGTATTAGGTCTTGATATGCCATTTGTCCTTGGTGTTGTTTCTTCGAGTATGTTACTGATTTTCCCTGTCGCCCTAGTATCTCCCCGGTCGGACTTTACTGAGAGACGCGGAAGAGGGCAACGACCCAGTGCTCACGTTAATTGTCCAAATTGTGGGGAATCTAATCCAGTAGAGTCTGAAGTTAGACCACTTAGATTGGAATGTATCGGCTGTAAATCCACACTAAGGCTTGAATGATTATTCTAATTCAGGCGACCTTCCTGTTGACAATAATGAATCAACAAATGAATGCGCTGCTAGATTGGCAGAGCCTTGTTTCCAAAGTCTAGCAGCTCTGAGAATTTCCGAGGCCAAATCACTATCCCAATTTGGACCGACTACTCTATGCCAGCCTAGTTCTTCCATCCTAGCAGTAGATGGTGTAGAGCGAGAAATGGCAGGTCGCATTAGATGTGAAAGGGCTCTAGCTTTACCTTCCATATCTAAATCAGACCACTTGGAAGATACAGCCTCCAGAGCTAATTCTTCTATCCAAGGAGTATTCGATAATTCAATTGAAGGGACCTCAGGAATTGTGGCGATTCTTACACTACCTTCTTCGACCAACATGTCCCTAAGGGCAGTGAAAACTGGATCATAGGTCGTATCAAGCGCTGAATGTAACCAATTACCAGAAATCAGCCACGGACGTAAACTCCGAACACGGAGACCATCAGGAGCTAATGACTGAGCGATTGCATGAGCCTGTGCAACCGTAGTCAATGGTCCTCTTCTGGTGTCACCTGACGAGGACACTAATCCATCTACAAGTGCTAAACCAAGACTTAGACGAGGAGGTTCTGAGTTATACTCCGGACCAGTATCTTGGGCCGGCCCCAAAATGTGAATCCAAGAACCGTCTGAAGGTGACTCCAATTTAAATCGCCGACGATAGGGTAAGCCAAGGTCGAGAAAGGCTGCTTCAATTGGAGCAATAGAAAGGGCGCCAATAAGAGATGGAGCGGCCAGTAACATAACCGGACCATCATGTACTTGGAAACCGGAGACTGCCCGGGTCAGGCAGGGAGCCACTGAGGAAAATGGTTCTGACTCAAGCAGCTGCCGCATTGTACGTAGATGGAAAGGGGGGGTTCAAATCTCCATCGCTTTGCAATTATGCAATTACTACGAAAAATGCCTTTTAAAACTCATTCGACCATTAGTCGGAGTTGATCTCTCTTGTATGCCCAATCAGAATCAAGTTTTCCTGTGCCTCTGTAATACTTAGCCAAACGACGAATTCTAGACTCTGTTAACTCTAATTGTCGACGATTGTGAAGATCCTTGTGATTAGTGTTTAGATGATCTATCATTCTCAATGCTTGTCGCATCAGATTCATCATATCTTCCGGATACTTTCCTCCTACTCCATTTCGTAGTAGAGTTTCAGATATTCTCTCACCAGTAACCAATCTGACATCTGGAACAGCATGTTGGTCACGAAGTATGGTGCCAATCATTGCGGTAGGGTGACCCTCTTCAGATAGCTTCAAGATAAGTTCCTCAACGGTCTTTTTATCTGATTCGGACCACTTTGGAGCATCGGAAACATTCGGCTTGTCCGAGCCGCTCTTTCCTTTGCCTTTACTGTGCATTCTTGCCACTTAGGTCACCTCAAGCGGCTCGCCGACCTGCTGCTCCTCTTTAATCGCTACGCATGTCACCCAGAGGGTGTTTAGTCAAAGACGATGTTTGGCCTTGGCCAGTCTACCCGGCCCATTAGGCCATTCCCATTCCGACGCCTCAGCCCTCGCGCTACCTACCAATGTGCCATCTTGGAAGACTAGAATCTCGTCTCCAGTACGAATATTTCGGTCCGCCTTCGATACATTAGTGGAGAATATATCTCCGCGCCAATCAAAATTAGAAATCAATTCAACTCTTGGCAAAGCATTGCAGGCATCTAATATTGGTAATGCCGCCTTTGAGAAAGAGAATCGGCCTGAGCGAGGATTCCATAATGCAATTTGTGTTCTTTCCATTTCAATACGGAATATTGGCGGTCTACCACTAACTTTTGTCCCTTCCAACCAATCATCAGTGCCGTGTTGGAAACGGGAGGCTGACTTTAGTTTCTCAAGCCGGTGAATACTTTCCTTAGGGTTTTGCAAGCGATATTCTTTGCTGGCGTCTTCTATGGCTTCTTGGAGTTTATTTAGTGAATTCTGCGAGCCGGCAGAATCACCCTGTCGTGTGTCGATAACATGAACTTTAGGAATTTCTATATCTATCCCTGAATGGTTAATAACCAATTCAAATTCATTCCTAGTTGCATATGAACGAACCATTTCACGGATGACCTGCAATTCATCGATATCCCAATCTCCCGTAACTGGAATATCATAATGAGCAGCTGGCCAGAAATCTTCTAATTCTCTTGGGACCAAACCTAATGGTGCAGTTACCATGACTTGATTCACCCCCCTTGTTGGGATCGCTCTTTGGAATCTGCGATGTGATTGAGAAAGGCGATATGGTTTCTTAGCCGAACAAGGTAACAAGACCATTACCTTGCTTTGATGATTTGGAGGAGTATGTAATTGTGATACTCGTCGCCTCCAGTTTTGGATTAGTGGATCTTCTCTACTTGAATAAGAATGGCAAAGTAGTCTAGTCCCTTCTTTAACCACACTCTCTAGTGCAGCGGAACCCGCTTCGATACTTGCCTTCTCAGCCATAATTGAATCGTGTCTTCGAAGCCTCTCAACGGACCTGGGACTAGACAGTGCTTGTCGTTCTGCAAGCTGGCGAATAGTGCCTTCTCTGATGGCTGAACGTGTGGCTCCAAGGGCTCTTTCCCATGCCTCAAGTTGAGTTTGTAAATCAGATACTTCACCCGCTGTCAACTCGGGTTCACGTGGTCCGTCTTCGGTTAGTATCACCCCTCTTGCAACTGCTTCCTGAGACCTCGAGAAATCAAATAAATCGACACCCATCCATGAGAGTAAAGCACAATTGTCAGGGCCGCCTATTCCAGGAGTCCAGATGAGTGATGTAGGGAATCGCCTCCTAATTGCATCTAGTGCTTCAACCAATTTACCTGGGCGCTCTGCAAGTTGAGGTGCATCGATGAGGGCGACGATGGATGGTTCTAGCGAATCTTCCAATAATTTCTCATCATGATTCAGGGATTGCCAAGAGACAGGTAATAACTGACTCCCAATCGATTTTTGACCACTATCGGATTCTACTAAACTAGAAGGTAAAATAAGCCCTTCCTCAGCATTCCAAATTTCCGGTTTTCCGAATGGTAGACATAAGTCACCAAGCACTTCCATGGACATTTTCGCTGGAATTGTGCTTGATTCTCTCTCTATTCTAAATGCAGAAAATCGTAGAGAAATTTCAGGATCATTTGCGGAAACTATCAATCCAGGAGTCCAGGAAGACGGTGAAGTTCGGTCGCCAAGAGCGAAAATACGTGCAAACCGCCCTCTTGCAGCAACGCTGCGCGCCAGCGGTCGCTCATCAGCACCCTCTGTCATCGAAGCCTCTAACGATGCGGTTCGCTTGAAGGATTCTAATGGGGAAGCCGGCCCGGAGGGCCGTGAGTCGGACCGCAAATGCCATTTTCGTACTTTTCATATTCCTTGTTGGAGGCGTTTCTCATGCAACCGCTCAGGATAGTGAAAATACGGTTACACTAATCGAAAATTCAAGCGACTTTGACCAACCTATTCCAATATTCATAAAGATCTGGTGCCTAAAGTCATCATGCCCAGGATTAGAGCTCAAAGTGACGACTTTGGATGAAAATTACACCGTCTCGGACTCAAATCGAATAGAGATTTCCTTCGTAGCTTCAGGACAGGTCGATATTCTAGTTATTGCCAATAGTGAAAACTCAATGGAGGATTTATTGTTTGAGATGAGTCAATGGATAAATGCAAATTTTTCATCGATGATTATTGAGGGTGATGATTGGCTGGATAATATCCCCAGCCCGGGTATTACCGTTGATCAAGAACCTGTAGACCCAACCTGGGATTGCCCCATAGATACCTGTCATAATATTCACCCTAATGGAGTCCATTGGGTGATTGGGTCTCTTATCGACGGGTCTGATAAAGATTCAATCGAAATCCTTGGTGATGCAGGTGATATCATCGAAATGCCAGTGCCCGTAATGCCTGAATCTGTTGAAATCGAATTTTGGCTTAGAAACGATTCAACAAAGACATTGTTGGAAGCGTTTGAACCCGATGAAGATGGTCAGTTCCGGTTCGACTACCCAGAAGACGGACGTCTTTGGCTAAGAATCAAACAATTGCCAGAAAATGGATTCGCAGCTTACGGATTTTACATCCTACGGCATTCCCCTGATTTGGAGTCTTCCTGGGGGGAATTGGCTGCTGATTGGGGAGAGCGTGAACCAATTCAATTTCCAAGTGAGACCCAGACCCTTAGGGGCTGGGTTTCATTCAGTGACACAGAAGGTGATACCATTCGTGTGGAATCTGCTAGTAGAATGGGGCTGTCAGTAAATTGTTGGGATAGGTCCGAAAAAGTAAATTTCGAAGTTTTCCTGATTTCTTCAGATGGAACTGTATCTGATGTAGATGGTGGTTGCACAAATGCAATTACTACAAATGTTGACACGGTAGCTCTTGAGTTTCGTATGACTTCTGAAACTCTTGCAGAGTGGAATATCGCATTAACAGAGTATCCAAAAGGGGATGCTGGGGCAATGGGAGATGCACCCGACAGGCTATGGGTGATTACTGATGATTTCTCAAATTGGCCTAACGTTTCTTTCAATCAAACAATCGAAGCCAGAATGTCTGGGGATGAATTTGTAGATGTTTTTGCCTTTGAGGTGACCTCTGCTAATGGTTCTAAATTACATATCGATGCCGACCTTACCCAGCCGGTAACTTACCAGATATTTGTGCTAAATCAAGAAACCTGGTCAATCGAAAATGCCTCTGATGGTGGATTAATCGATGCACCTTATGGTATTCACGCAATTAGGGTTGAGAAAATCGGTGATGCTAGTTTGACCTATTATGATTTCAAACTCATTGATGATGGAGAAATTGTCGAAATTGACCCTGGACTATTCACCGATCAGTCGAACCTGTTTACTGATTACTACATCTTTGCAGGAATTTTCCTGCTCGCGCCGGCTGTACTGGTTATTTTTTGGAATCGAAATCGTTGGCGAGATGGTATCAACCAAATTGAAATCGAACAACATGAATTACGTAGATTAAGACGATTACGTGAACGTTTGACTGCCCTACTTGCAGAAGAAGATACCAACGAACAAGTAATCGATTCTGCTCTTCACCAACTAGGAGATAGTCCCTGGCAGGCTGTAGTTGAAGACTGGGGGGGACCTCTACTTAGACACAATACAGAAAAAGTAGAAATTTGTGCTTGGAGAATAAATGAAGGAAAAAACACCATGCTAATTGGTATTCGCATCGCCGAATCGCCTTGGGAGTTGGCTGCAATGCGAGTATATGCACCAGAGGGTGCGAGCGTAAGTATCGCAGAGGTATCGCCTAAACATCTCTTCAATGGTGATGAAATATTCTTGGATACTTTGTCACCTCTGACTAGTACATTCCTAAGATTAAGCATCTCAGGAGAGCCCTCGAATATTGGCTTCCATCTTTCCGGATTGGTAAATGGTGAACCATTGGCGGCCGTGCCTAATCGAGCGATTGACTGGTCATGAGCGGCGTCTTTCACGTGCTTCACTGATGATGTCATCAGTAACAGGTGCGCCGCTACCTAAATTTTCTTTGAGTTCTTTTAGTTGCTTTTTGGTAGAACGGGACAACTTGTTTGGCATTGCGAGTTTGAGAAGGACCATTACTGCCCCCCTGCCTCTTCCGCCCCTTGGATAAGGTAGGCCTCGATTTGGGATTGTTACCGTCTCTCCCGGTTTTGATCCAGCGTTTACAATGATCTTGAGAGTTGAGCCGTCGATGTGAGGTATCTCAATACTCGTACCTAATACAAGATCAACATAACTAACTGGAAGAGCCATCAACAAATCGGAACCATCCCTTTCAAACCAATCATGTTCTTCTATCTCAATTTCAATGTATAGATTACCAGGTTTTCCATTTAGATTACTAGGAGACTCTCCATGACCACTCAACCTCAATCTGGTTCCACTATCTATGCCTGCAGGAACACTAAATTTGACTTTCTTTGATTGCTCTGCTCTACCTTTTCCCGCACAAGTCTTACAAGGATTTTGTATGATTCTTCCATCACCTCCACATGCTCTGCAATCTTGGGTGACTTGTTGTTGAAATGGACCTATTCTTTCTATTCTAGTTAATCTCCCTCTTCCATCACAGGTTGGACAAACTCTGACGCCTTCCGGAGTCTGAGAACCACTGCCATCACAACTTTCACAACGGTTTAGTACATCGATTTCTAATTCATCATCAACTCCGTTAAATGCATCTTGAAAACTTACCACATGGCGAATAAGAAGGTCCGCACCTCGGGATGGTCTGCGTCTAGTTCCACCTCCGAATAGGGATGAAAAAATCGATTCGAAACCACCGCCAAATAAGTCGTCGATACTGATATTGACTCCTTGAAATCCTCCAGCGCCCCATGGAGAACCACCAGGGCGGTCGTGCCCAAACATGTCGTACTTTTTTCTTTCATCGGGGTTAGATAGAATGGCGTAAGCTTCCTGAACTTCTTTGAATCGTGCTTCCGCGTCAGGGTCATCTGGGTTCTTATCTGGATGAAATTCCCTAGCCTTGGAACGAAAGGCTTTCTTTATGTCAGAGTCTGACACTTTACGGTCTACTCCTAATACCTCGTAGTAATCTCTCTTCTGACTCAAGGGACCACCACAACCAATTACGCCAAAGCACCTGTTTTCAACCCATTGGAATGCTTACAGGAAAGCACCGCAACTACTACAGTATGCGGTGCCGCTATTGTTTACGGCTCCGCACTCTTGACAAGATATTACAGATTTGGAAATAGATGAAGCAGCCGTAGATTGCCATTGTGTGTCTTCCTTTGCATCCCAGTTAGTTTTTGTAGGTGGCAATTTAGATCTCTTTGCCGCTTCTTTTTCCGCTTTTGCAGCAGCCTTAGCCGCAATTTTTTCTACCTTTGCAGCGGCCTTTGCTTCCTTCTTAGCCTGCTTTTTTGCCTTCTTCTCATCTTTTGCAGCTTGCTTTTCTCGGCGGTACAATTCTTTTGCGAGGCGTCGTTGAGCTGAAGCTTCCGCACTGGCCCCTAAAGCTCCGGTGGGCTCACTAACTTCTTCTGATTGAGTTTCACTTGAATCGGAATTGTATGATGCGCCTTCTACCTGTACATCTACATCCATCCTAGAATCTTCAGAATCTAATTCGAGTTCTGACCCTTCCTTATTCAAATCTGATATCCTACCGCTCATTCTCTTTTGGAATCGTAAGCCGGCTCTTCCTCTAGGTTCACTACTGGCTTGAGACTCTAATTTTTCCAATGCCGCATCCCCACGACTCCATAGCCCCTTATCCTCAAGTCGGTACATACTCGATAGCCCCTTAATTGCACTAGAGCGGTGATATTCATGATCCTCAACAACTCGATATCTAAAGTACATAATTATCCCTAAAATTATCGCAATAGTGTGAATAATCACTTGCGCAAAGAGGTCTTGTTTGAGTAATTCATCAATGTTTGGAAGGCCAAACCTAAGCGCAACCACACATATCGTAGGTGCTAGTAGCAGACCCGCGCTAATCAACGGAGAACGCTGTACCATACACTGGGCTACCAAATCAATGGTTTGAATTATTCGTGGTCATGGGAGACCGATTATCCATAGCAATCATGACCTGAACACATCCTCGTCTAGATATGGACCCGGAAATAACGGTCTCCACCATAGTCAAAATCCACGAGGATACCACCCTCGTTGAGAAGGCAATTAGGTTACTATTCCCTGATTGGAATTGCGAAATTTCAGAGGTAGAAGACACTTTTCCAGTAACCCGAGAGGAGATTGAACTATCCGGGAAATCTCAGTCTTTATCAGGAATAATAGAATATTGTTCAAATAATCGTATATTAGATACTGCTTTTGATGTAATGACGATGAATCTACAAAAAGATACTACTCACTTTCAATTATCTAGGCAGGCCGCATTTGCAGGTAAGGTGGCATTTGTAGTCGAAGAACTTCCTCTTGGAGGAGTTATGGAAGTTTCATTGCAAGGCGATGATCTAGGTTTATGGCTTGAACAATTAACCTGGCATGAAGGGAGACATAGCATCCCTAGAAGTTTGGGAGATGACCTGAGTATGGATCAAGATGGAACACCAATCGAATGGTTCGACAATAAAGGAAGGAGAACGATGAATATAGATCAAGATTGAGGTATTCCTGATTTTATCCATTCTTCAATCAAAGGTTCATCAGCAGGAAGCCACTTCACCGAATTGAGTGAAGGTTGATCTAGCCAACAAATCAAATCGTGTTCCTTAGCATCAATTAATTGCGGATTGACAACGCCACAATCCCAGATAGATAATGAAACAAAACGATCTTCGTACTCATGTTGAAGGTATGCAACTCGACTATTTGGTTCAACAATAATGCCTAGTTCTTCCGAAATTTCTCTGCGTAAAGCCTCCTTCTCAGTTTCTCCCTCATCGATCTTTCCACCAGGAAATTCCCACCAACCAGCCCAAACATCCTGAGGTGGTCTCCTACATGCCATAATTCGTCCATGAGAATCGAATAACAGTGCGCCTACTACTTCTAACCTAGGTTTTGTCGCTAGTGTCTCGATTATACGAGTGAGTACTTCCATTTGCCTTTCAAGTGACACCTCAGATTCAGGTGGTAAATGGATAAAAATCGCCGGAATTTTTTCTCCAACTGAGTCTATCGAATTTAATGTCCTATAGATTGTTTCATTGCAGACAAATTGACCAGCAGATTCACTCCAAACTACATCTTCTTCGCCCTCAAACTCCTCATCCAAGATATGCTTTGAAGCCGTCGTCTCATACTTTGAAGGAGCACCCTCAATAACAATTTCATTAACCAACCTTCCTGAGTTATCTGCAATCCTGAAATTAGATTCATTGTGAGCCCACCGTTCCAATGAGATTGACTTTCGAGATTCGGCTAATCCAAGTTGAATGATTGCGTTAAATTTCTCTCCCTGATTTATTGATTCAGAAACTCTTCGTGAACCAACCTCATCACATGTCAATAATTCAGTTACTAGTGTAATTCCAGTTATTCCAATAGATTCGATAGCTTGCATTACTTTCATCGAAACATTATCATCGTGTCCCCCAAATGCTGGGAATGATGTTAGCAGAACTCGGGGTTTCACGTACTTCCGAAGGGTCCTCCATAGTTGTGTCTTGCGTGGTCAGGGAATCGTCATATTCATTCGGCAAAGGTCTGACCAGGGGGTAATGAGTGCGGATTACGTCGTCGAAGTTGTCGATGACGAGGGGGGCAGTACAAACCCTCTCGGTGTCGTCAAAGTAATCTGGTACGAAATCAGTGGTGGTATCGGACCATGGGGTGCATTGAGGCCATTAATTGCTATTGCTTTGGCTTTGATTCCATTCTTATTCATCGGCCAACATTTCAATCGACAACATCGAAAAGCTGCTAGTTGGTTCGCGGTTCAATTCCCACTCATTCTCACCGTTATACTGTGGCCCGTGCTCTATATTTGGTCTATTGGAGATGCATGGTGGGTTTCAAGCGGTATAGTAGCACGAGCAGAGTCCAGTTAGGTGGTTGCGTGACTAGCGAAATCGTGAATATTGCAGGATATCGTTTCGTTGATCTCCCAGACCGTGACGCACTTCGCGAACCTTTCAAATCTACTTGTGATAAAGTTGGTTTGCTAGGTACAATTTTGTTAAGCCACGAGGGAATCAACTTCTTTCTATCAGGAAAACAATCAGCAGTAGACCAATTTTTACAATACCTCGAATCCGATGAGAGATTCCAAGGGATTCCGCTGAAAATATCCTATAGCGATAGAATGTCATTTAGGAGAATGAATGTTAGGTTGAAGAATGAAATAATTTCTTTAGGTCTTGATTCAATTCGTCCTGCAGAAAAGACCGGCGAATCAATTACCCCTCAGGAATTCAAAACATGGTTAGACCAAGGGAGAGAAATTATTGTGCTAGATACCAGGAATGATTACGAGGTTCGACTGGGTACATTCGAAGGCGCAATAGACCTCGATTTATCGACATTCAGAGCATTCCCAGATGCTGTAGCTGAGTCTGAAATAGACAAAAATCAGACTGTAGTAATGTTTTGTACGGGGGGCATTCGTTGTGAAAAAGCAAGTGCTGTTATGATGCAACAAGGATGGTCGGATGTGAGACAATTGGATGGAGGTATCCTCGGTTACTTCGAAGAGGTAGGGGGCGATCATTGGAACGGCGATTGTTTCGTTTTTGATAGAAGGGTTGCCATAGACCCGGCATTGGAAGAAACTACAACTCAGATGTGCTGGGCTTGCAGAGAGCCTTTGACAGAAGAAGAAATGGAAAGTGAGCAATATGTCCTTACCAAATCTTGTCCTTATTGTATTGAGAAAAACTAGAATCCCTCTGGCAAGTCCATCGGACTAAATAGGTGTCCGGGGCTTGTCGCTTCGGCCATCTGAATCCTCAATCGCATTTCCCAATCTCGAAGTAGGGTAAGCGCTGAGGAAAATGGAATCTCTGCGCCATTGATAATTACTCTCATCATAGTATCTAGGATGTCCATTCTATCTTCATCTAATGTTCCAAGTAGTTTGTCCAACGGAAACGATTCTATTGTAGGAGCGCTCAAATCGGTATCAATTTCCCATGCTTGAGACATATTTTCGGGGATCTTTTCTCCACTCTCAGATGCTGCCCGCTCGAGTGATTCTAGTAGAACTCTGATGTATTTTGAAACCACCAACGATACTTCAATCACAGGAAGATTATACTGCTTAACAAAATTGACCATGTTTTCTTGCAGGAATAGCAACCTTTCCTCGATTGGGGCATCAACGGCTGGTATCTTGGCATTCTCGTCCACAGTCAACCCTCGCTAACTTTGCTGATGAACCAACCGAATAGGTTGTGCTCAATTTGTTGTACGATCATCATATCGAATTGGTGAACCAGAATTGCCTCGTACTCCATCTAACATATCATCTTCAATTTCGAAGAAATCGTTGGCCCAATCGCCATCTGTGTCCCAATTGGTTGGGTCAGTTCCATCAGCAATTTGATCTCCATCGATATCAATTATCCACCAACCCCAAACATATTCACCCAAACCAGTGTTTGGATAATGATAACGGTCTCCAGCAAAGCGTTGGTAGTTGTCAGTCCATTCGCCATTGACGATAATTTCATCATCTGATTCATCTAGATATTGATAATCAATATCGTTATC
Source organism: Euryarchaeota archaeon UBA126 (assembly GCA_002497025.1). GTDB lineage: Archaea > Thermoplasmatota > Poseidoniia > Poseidoniales > Thalassarchaeaceae > MGIIb-O1. The sequence continues at coordinate 65,656 of DAMG01000079.1, read as the reverse complement.
ATTTACGATGTACGCATAGAGTAAATCGTCATTATTTACCTTGTACATTCTCATGTAATTGCTTTGTAATGCAGCAGCCCCTCCACAGGTTCCAAGCAGTGATTCCCTTAATTGCCACCATTCCTGAACAATATTTCCTGAACAATCGTATAGATTGGCCTGTCTAACCAATGTTGGAGACGAAAGTGTCGCGTTCACTACTCCGTAATATTCTTGAAAATTATTGTATGGTACGTAGACACAGTTTCCTCCTGTACAGTCCCAACCTCCATCATTATCCGCATCTTGCCCTGCATCACTAGGGTCTGTGGCGTCGTGAGTGAACCAAGTATACTCAAGTTCAGGTCTAGCAATCGTTCCTCCATTGACTTTTACAGGTTTCAATACATTAGGAGTGACTTGGTACCAGACTACAGAGATTTCTAGATAAGATGACCAATTATCATTGGTTTCATTCCACCCTCTATAATACTCATAAAAGTCGGGCATCATATCTCCGTCGGTATCATTGTCTAGAGGATTTGTTCCATATTTGAATACCTCACGGCCATCTGAGAGATTGAGATTCTGAACATAATCAATAACTATACCACCACTGAATACTGGCTCCATTACCATTGAATCATCATCGCTATCCAATTCTAACGGATGGGTTCCGTTATTGTATTCCATTAGATTGGTGAAGTACAACTCGGAGTTGGAAGGAAGAATCTGTTGATTGGGAGAAGCTGGGGTAAACTCTCTATTATCCCAAACTCCTTGTTCGCCGGGTGTGTCGAAAATTGTTCTGTCATACCAACCATCGGCATCTGGATCATAGTCAATATCCAACGGATTTAGTGGGTTTAACGACCACCTATATTGATTCACTGGGAGCCATTCGCCATAAATCGAGTAGCAAAATTCCCAACCATCGGGTAAGCCATCGCTATCGGAGTCAGGATTTGTTGGGTCAGATACACCTGCTAGACTGAAATTAAAATTATCAGGATCTATTGCATTAATCAGACCAGCCCTATCGCTTGATTCGATGTTCTTGGTTGAAAATAGAATCCACAATTGATCGGCTGCCGCCTGCTCAGACATACCTCTTTCTTGCATGTATGCAGTGATTGTATCTAGACCGTAAGATACCAACCCTGTTCCATTTGGAATCGTATCAATAGCCGAGCGCTTGCCATATACACGAGAATCATACTCAGCCAGGTTATCGAATGATTCCGAATCAGAAATATATCCATCCCCATTACAATCAAATGAGTCCTCATCACTATCAACGTGAATATCTGTATCTGTTAGTGGATTCATTGTCCAGATGTTATCCTCCAAATCCCATTCAGTGAACCAATACTCGTATCCGTCACTCATACCGTCTCGATCGGTATCATCAGAATTAGGATCAGTTATCCCTAGTAAAGCAACAAGAAGTGGTTTTGCAGGTTCTCCATTTTGCCAATCATCGAATTGCTCTAGTGCAATCTCAGCTCTACCTTCCTTGTTGAAGAGAATACGGTAGACTCGATTTACCGCTTCATCGGGGTCTAGAGATTCCGCTTCTTCCCATAATCTAGGCGCGTCAGGAGGTGATAGACCACCATTCTGTGGGTTTTTATTAGTAAGGTTCAATTCCACTAAGTCTGTGATTCCATCTCGGTCAGAATCGTAATTACCATCACCAGAGATTAGTGGATTAAGTGTCCATGTTTCATCGGTTGCATTCCATCTAGTAAACATCAATTCAATCCCATCGAGCAAACCATCTCCATCGGTGTCGGGTTCATTGGGATCAGCAGTATAGCCTCTGAGTTGTATGTCTTCCTCACTGAGGAAGGTTCCGAATGAAAGTGTAGATTCTGCAGATAACCAAGGGGTTGCAAGTAATTCTCCCCCGACATGAAGTAAGTAAAATTGAGGAACTGTTGTAAGGTCGTCAATTTCACTAAAATTACCATCAATTACGTTGTACTCTTCCCAATTATTCATCCCATCTCCATCTGGGTCGCCGACCTGATCTCCTTCATTCACAGGATTTAATGTCCAAGATTCATCAAATAAACTCCATCTTGCATGGTAGAATTCCCATCCATCAGGGATACCATCTCTATCAGAATCAGAATCAAGAGGGTTGGCGGCGCCAACATCCTCACTGGTTGTACCATTAACTAGGCTACGATATGCTGTACTAGTTTGGGCGCCGAAGGAATCGCCGGCAAATCCGAACCAAGATTCATGAGTAAGTAAAGTTGTAAAATTATCTGGGAAAGAAAGTCCAGAGTCAGTTGAATCAGAATAGATGATTTGATCCTTAAGGTGGTATTCAAGCCAATTTACAAGGCTTTCGTTAAGATCTAAGATGCCATCATGGTTGACATCAAATCCATCCCCGTCTGGATTGTTTAGCGCATCGGACCCATTTAGTGGATTAATTCCACGATTATTTCTACCCCATGAACATTGATAGCGAGCCTCCCAACCATCTGGCAGGGAATCACCATCGGAATCTGGATTATTTGGATCAGTCTTCGTCCAACTCTGAGCGGCGCTAGCATTTTCTCCATGAGTAGGTAGACCTTCTAATGCCACGCTTTCTACGTAAAGGCCCCATTTGTATTCGCATACATTATCCAAGCCATCCCCGTCAGCATCCATAGTTGCATCTGAGGGGTCCCTCGGATCTAGTGTCCAAAGGTTACCACCTGTGTATACATCTCCAATCCAGCGGCGATGCTCAATTTCCCAGCCATCTGGCATTCCATCTCCATCGCTGTCTAAACTGGTTGGGTCTGTGGGGCCATCAGTTCCCCCTCCGGCACCAGAGTTTAACCAACCAGAGAGATGGACTTCCAGAGCATCCTCTCCAACTTCATCATCGCAAATATACTCCTCATTTAGGTAATGGCAAGAGAAATCTGTAGAATCTGCAAACCAACCCCAATATTCCTGTCCATCGGTCAAACCGTCTCCATCAGTGTCGATATTTCTTGGATCCGTTCCGCTAAAACCGCCTTCACTTGTGTTAACGAATCTATATTCGTCAAGGTTGGACCATTCTCGATTGAAACTTACTCCATCTATGTCGAAGTATACCCCATCTGCATCTGCATCCCTTACTCGATCATATGGGTCGGTGGGATCTAATCCGTAAACAAACTCCCAACCATCTGGCATTCCATCAAGGTCCGAATCGATAGATTTGGGATTTATTGGCATGAGGTTCATGTATTCACCAGGTGAAACACCTGCAAACAAGTACTGGTTGCCATCGTGAATAAAGGTAGTAAGAGAGGTGACAAGTCCAGGCATCCTTGTTTGGTTTTCTACAATCCCTAATACACCCTGAGACCCTCCTTCAAGGGCCCAAGTTCCGTCTCTTGAACCCAACAATATCTTGCCATCTATTGCATGAATTGAGTAGATATCATTAGCGCCTTCTTCCCAACGTTCTAAATTGAACATCCGGTCTGTGATGAAGGCCTGTTTAGGAAGTCCAACAAACAAATCTAGGTCAATCAGATGTATTCCGCCAGGTGTACCTAGCCAAACTCCGGTTACTTCCTCTAATGACCCGTCAGTAGCTACCGGACCTGCTAATTCCATGACATTAACTACGGCCGACTTTGATTGATTCAACAAGTCTGCAAATTGGACATATTCTTCTGCATCTTCAGTAGTGTAAATCCAGAATGGTTGACCTATCGAAGATGTTCCATCTGTGGTATCCCATCGAATCATTCCACTATCGGTTCCAACAATCAACATTGGGCCTCTACCGGACATCGGAACGTGGATTACTTCCGTGAATGATGCACCTACTATGTCTAACATTTGCGTTAGTTCTTCTATGGCTATTACTTCGCTAAAGTCGGGGTTGCCAGTTCCAGAAGATGGTTCGGAAATTGTCATTCTCCAGGCATTTGACCCATGGCCAAGTAAAATTAAATCCAAATCACCACTACCTGTTTGTAGAGGTTCAATCACTTGAACAGGCCCTATATTCGATGCTGACAATGTATCCATCTGAGGTAAGCCATTCTCGAGGATTAACGAATGTATTCCATGATTAGTCCCTAGAATAAGATAATCTTCGGAAGATGGATTCCAACGCATCATAGTGAATAATTCCATGCCATTTGGCAGTTCAAAAGTCGAAGAAATTCTCTCAAACGGATTAATTGCAGTTATCCCATAAGCAGAACCAACAAGTAAACGGTCTCTTGGATTATCTGATAGAACGGTGTGCACTCTTCCGTCGACTAACATTGGATTTGTTCCTTGGTCGAATAGCATAACTTCGTCTGATTGACTTGTTAAAATGGTCCCTCTTAATCCAGGTCGAACCCAGTGACCACTATCCATGTGAATCAAATATTCCTCATAATTACTGAATGCCTCTCCCCAGCGAGCGGTCGCAATTGAAGAGTCGGGGATTATGAATCCGTCTCTGTCTATATCCCATCCGTCGGAATCTGAATCTAGTGTCGCATCGCTTGCATTTCTTGGATCAAGGCCATAGTATGCCTCCCACCCATCTGGAATTCCATCTCCGGGAACTGCCAGACTGGTTGGAAGTAATTCACTCCAAGTGTAATGATCGGAGTCCATTCGACGAGGGTCACTACCCAACCATCCATCGTCACCAGTGGGCCTTACGATCTCGTCTTGACAGGCATCTGGATGAAGGTTGGGCATTATTCCAGCACACCACAAACCGTCTCTTTCAGTAAGCCAATCAGATGGTGTGCCAAACCAATATTCTTCAGAGTTTGTGTAACGTTCATCGAGGTCAATTTCACCGTCTCGGTTTACATCAAAACCGTCCCCACAACCCCATTCACTGGCCTGTTCAACACATAAATCCGCATCTTCGAATGTATCTGAATCATCCAGAGGATCGAAGTAAAGACAAGTCCATTCACTAGTAGCTGGATTTTGATAACCAGCTCCTCCTTCGGTACACATGTAAATTTCATAACCATCTGGGAGGCCATCTCCATCTGTATCCGATTCCCGAGGATCAAGATACTCCCTGAATCCAGACTCTGTTTCATCGGGGGATTTACCTGTTAATGAAAGGCGTTCTGTAAAGCAGGTTTCCAATGTCCATGGCCAACAATATTCCATCAGTGCACTAGCTCCATCTCTATCGAAGTCAGTGATGTTATCAGAACCATTCATCGGATCTAGCCCTTCAACCACTACAACACCAAACGGGGTATCGATATGTCTTGCTTCACTAAATATCACTTCATGTATATCAGGAATTAAATCTTCATCCTGGTCCACAGCCATCGGTCCAGAACCGGGTAAATCTGGTGGGTCAACAGAAGACACTGGTGCCTGTGGTCTAGTTTGGGAAACGAAGACTAGGCTACTCAAAATCAACAATGTGACGAAGAACGCAGTTTGCTTACGTCGCATGGTATGACCTCTAGTGGACATATGTTAGCGCTCTTGCTTGACTTATGACGGTGATGGAGCGTCGTTCGGACACACCTAAGATAGAATTACTCGACGGCTACGCCGTCGCGTACACGAGAGGGGTTTGGATATTAGTTGATTTAGGCTGAAATTTAGGGTTGTATTGAAGACCTTACGGCTTCGCCCGGCATACTGATTCAATGGGCTTAGATATAACTCACTTGGGGAGTGGAAGTCGTGGAAATGCCACACTACTGTCCACAGGCGATACAAGGGTCATAGTGGATTGTGGATTTTCTCTAAAACAAATGGAAGAACGGTTGAGTTTAGCGGGGGTAAAGGGGGCTTCTATCGATGCAATTATTCTCAGCCATCATCATTCTGATCATTCTAAATCGGCCGCTCGAGCCTCGAAAAAATGGGACGCCAGATTGTACGCAAATTTGGAAACAACCATGAGGTTGGGGCTGGAACCTATTTCACAAGTTAGAACCTTTGAGGGACTCGAAAGGTTGTATATCTCGGAAGATTTGAGTCTGCTTCCAGTACCAGTTCCTCACGATGATGCAGACAATGTTGCAGTTATTGCGAGTAACGGTGACGGAAGGAGAGCGGCGTTTGTTACTGATTTAGGTGAGCCAACTATTGAATTAATGAAACATCTAGCTGGATGTGAACATATCTCTATAGAGGCGAATTATGACCTTAATAGGCTGATTTCAGGCCCATATCCCCCGTCCCTAAAAAAACGTATTTCAGGACGAGGGGGGCACCTTTCAAATCAGCAAACTGCAGATATCTTAGCAGAAATATTGCACCCAAAATTGAGTAGCATTGTTCTTTGCCACCTATCTGAGAAAAATAATGCTCCACACCTAGCCGAATCCGAAGTTTTACACCAGATTGGTGAGAGGTTCAATGGAGTTCTTTCAATTTCTAAACAGGAAGGCCCGGAGTTTTCCAATCGACTTGGAAAGGGTGAGTTAGAACAAATTAACCCTACTATATGAGACTCAAATCAATGGCCCATAATCGCCCGATGTACTGCAGTTTGGACGTCCCGCATTCGGTCCACGGCACCTAATTCACGGAATACTGTAAGAGAGCGTTGGAGATAATTCATTCTGGCAGAACGATCGCTCTCTACCTCCCCTAACCTTGCTAGTAGCTCACCTTGCAATAATCTGAAATCATTAGCTTCAGCAACCGCAAGACCATCCAGGTAACGCTCTGCAGCTTCGGATTTTCTGCCAGCATCGCTTAGCACTTGGCCAAGTAACATTTCAACCTCCACAGCGCTGTGAGGATCTGTTGCCTCAGATAGTATTTCCAAGGCAGCAGAATAGTGAAGTAAAGCCAAATCATTATCCTTCATTCGAGCATAATACCTACCCAATACCGCCCTACTCCTAGCATGAAGTGCATCCAATCCATTGTCCTTTGTCCCGTCGTGTGCAGCCATTGCATGATCTCTAGCACGATCTAATTCACCCATCTCTAGGAAGGCGGATGCTAATCGAACTCGGGCATCCATCAAACTCGGATCAGTTTCTGTGTCCAGCAATTCCTCCACATTCCCATACACCTCCAATGCGTGCCTAGTATCTCTACGTCGGCGGAAAATGTACCCCATGTTGATGTAAGATCTTGATGCACCAACCGCGTCTCTTTTTGCTATTTGAATTTCTAATGCCTGACGGTGTAATTCTAGAGCGTCATCCATAGCACCTCGTTTTATCGCAATATCAGCTCGAGCGGAGAGTAATCGAGCAAGTGTCTCTGCTTGCTTATGCTTCTTTGCAGTTGGAATCGCCGCTGCATATTCTTCTTCAGCCTCATCCCATCGGCCTTGAATAGAGAGAATGTCGCCTCGAAGTTCTCTAATCAAACCCCATTGGATTGCGTTAAAACCATCTGATTCCAAGCCTCTGAGAATACCTAATAGTTCGATATGACCTGACTTAACCAGCTCTCTACCATCTCTTTGCAAAACGTCGGCAAGAGTGTCCATATCTCCAGATGCATTTAGATGATGGATGAATTCAATCTTCTCAACAGCGGTTTCAGTTCTGTTTCGATACCATTCTACAGCATTGTTGTGTAATTCTGCTTTCAATGAATCATCCATCGAACGAACAAGGAATTCTCTGACTAAATCGTGGACATCATAATTATCAGAATCTATTCTTCTTGCTAGTCCTTTCTCTACAAGGTCATCTAGTAAATCTAGATCGGCATCTAATGTGTTAAGTGAGGCCAATGGCATTGGTTCACGGAATACTGCAATCGCCCCTAGAAGTCGTTTTTGAGGCCCTGATAATTTACTGAAAATTTCCTTTTCAACAAAAGCCTCCAAGGTAGAGTGAAAGGTTTCCCCAACACTGCCTCGATTTATCAATTCAAGTACCAATGGATGCCCTCTTGATAGGGTATAAATGTGGAGGAATTGTTGCAAATCAATATCTGGCATTGCAGTGAGTATTTGCCTGCTAGAATCTTGATCCAGACCCTCGAGTGGGAGAAAATGTGCAACTGTATTGCTACTTGAATCATTTTCCGGAACCACCATTCTAAACGATCTAGAGAACATAACTAAACCTAATTCCTCAGCTTCAGGTATACGAAGAGTAAGGCCTCGAAGAATTGCTACGAAGTTCTCATCCGCTACCTTGTGTAAGTCATCTACGACAATAAGTGCAGGGGAGTTTTTCAAGCCCTCGACAATTATGTTGACCGCCATTGTGACCTGTGGAACTGGTGTTGAGGAAACATAATCGCTCAAGTCATTATTTCCAATCATTGCAAGCCATTCCGAACAAGCCTCTAGAAACGCTCTCGAACCTTCCCAGTCTTGACACCGGTGATAGAGAAGATTTCTTCGATGAGTAAAGCGCTCAAGTAATTTCGCCGCTAAAGCGGTTTTTCCAATTCCAGCAATTCCGGGAACTAGTAGCGTTGTAGATTCTGATTCCAAGATATTTGCCATTTTGGTAATTTCATCGTCTCGGCCATAGAATCGACGTAATCTAGGTAAATCATTCAGTGAATTTACAAGTTGCTTCTCAATATGTTTAGAGAGATCCCTTTCGATTAAATCGGGAGATAATGTAGACAAGTCAAGAGTGCCGGAATCGTCCAGATATCTCAAAATGTCAACGTGTCTTAGAGGGAGTTCGGTTCGTTCCAATGCCGTTTTAAGAACCAGATTTTCGGCTCTTCCATCCGAGTGAATTAATCGAACTGGTTGCTCACACACCTTATCCCATATATTGTCAGCAAGACTTACTCCTTCAGAGGTTAGGAAGTATGCTTTCCTTTTTCTCGATACTCCAGTGACATGAGCTTGTCGCTCAATTAGGTGGCCTGACTCTTTCATTCCAGAGATCGCACGGGGAACATTCGAACGAGCGATGGAAACAGCATTTGCAATACCCATCTGAGAAATTGCAAAAGGCACCTCGACCTTATCGGAGTAATCCACATAGTCCCTTAAATGTAGTAAAATGCGTTCCTGAACGCCAGGACGTGTAGTAGCCATGGACGCCATTATGATTGGTGCGATTTCTATTACTCAAGAAATTAACCGTACGGTGGGCTTTATTGCTTCACTCACCAATATGGTCAGGATCAGGCACCCATTCTTCTTTTTCAGCGTCCCAAAGCCAACCAGGGTGGTCATCGCTTTTTACTAGATGTTCTCCCTTTGTATCGGCTCCTTCTGCTTCATCAGATTCTTCATCATCTTCCTCGAAGGTTACTACTCCACTGAAGAAAAGTGTACCTGCTAATAATGCGATAATAACTACAACAATGGCAATAATCATCACAGGACTGATTCCTCCATCACTAGAGGGTGGGGAAATCTCTTCGCCCTGAATGGATTCTGAACCACTAATAGAAAATACCGGTATTACTGGCTTACTTAGCATGGCTCCTGGAATTCCAAGTTCCCATGTTGAATTATCAAGTACTACAGTAGAATTGACTTGAATACCACCCAATGTCACTCTAACTGTCTTTCCTGGTAATCCAGAACCACTGAAGATGATTAATTCATCTTCGCTTGCAGTATTTTGATCTGGCGGGCCAACATAGAATTCGATTGGAACTACATTGAAAGATACTGGTGTAGATATCTCCTTTGAACCAAAGGGATCCGTAGCAACAAATATCACATTGCTCAAAGACCATGTATCCATATCCTCATTGTAAAAGCCCATCGCCTTAGGGTCATAAAACGCGACTCCATCGATACCTATGTTAATCACTAATCCAAATTCATCATCAGATGATTTTGCTTCATCGTCGTAAACAGATAGAATGAGAGAATTTATCCCATCTGCATCATCAAAGAACTCTAGTAAATTAATCTCTGCCTTTGTGCAAGGATTTTGTGACGTTGTATCGAATTCGCAAAATAGAGTAATCTCCGTTTGCCAGTTAGTTGAGTCAAATGTTGGTCTATTATTGTCTGCATCTGGAGGGTTATCTGCGACGACCTGCACTTCCATCCAATCGCTGTACTCATAGCCGTCATAGGACCTTGCTTTGATTAGATATTGCATGTTGTGAGTTAATAATCTTGAATCCCATTCCATTTCCCAATAACCATTTGATTCAATTTCCGTTACAGCGCCTGTGAAGACATTGATAAATCCATTTGAGACATCAAATACTTCCACATCAACACGAGTAATATCCCCATCATTATCTCTAGCAACTCCACTGATAATTGATTTCTCATCAACAGCATATATCTGTCCGCTTTGAGGAGAGGTTAGGCTTACAAATGGTCG
>DAMG01000079.1:49010-55058 GCA_002497025.1 Euryarchaeota archaeon UBA126 | reverse complement strand
TCTCCTTTACAGAAATCAGAATCTGAAGCCCAAATAGTAAATGTGTATGTTGCTAATTCACGTGGAAGGCCACTAAAATCCCAAGTCCAAGACCACTCCGTGCCGCCTTCTGTCGAAGTAATTACGTTGTAGTTAGGGCCTTCGATTTGGAAATATATCTGGTCAATATCCGTTCCACAATCAATAGGACATCCATACGGGTCATGAGCGGTTCCTTCGAATGTCACAGTACCATCTGAGTGAGTCGATTGAGTGCTCGGGGAAGTTACGGAGATAGTTGGAGCCTCTGTGTTGACCTTAATGGTCCGAGTTAGAATAGGAGAATACTCTAGACCATCAAATGCCCTAAATTCGAATGTATAGTCTCCTTCCTGTCTACCTGACATGTCATACTCGTAGTACCAACTACTGAATGGATGATTATTTCTTGACACATAACCGGGTTCCGCCCCACTAGAGTCTGTAGCGTATCCTGCTGCAGCCCAATCACTTGTAAATGGGTCTTTGATTTCTACAGCATGGACAAAACCTTTCTGATCCCACTGGGCTAACTCATCTGTTTCGTAAATCCCTGCCCATGTACCATCATAAGCAGAACCAGTCATATTGACTACTCTTCTGAAAGATTCACCATCATTTTGAATCACAGAAACACTGGGTGGATCATTATGTAAAAACAGAGTATCTTGGTACGTTGTATCTGAAAGAGTAAACTCCCCACTATCTATACCGTATCCAAATTTATACGCAGTATATCTGTAGAGAGATAATTCTCTAGTTCCTGCAGAGTAATCACAGTCTGGATCATCTGTATCAAGCAGTAAATCACCGTCATTATCCTCTCCATCTGAACAGGAATCTTCGAATTCATCGTCAGCAAAACCATCGGGGTTATCACCTCCAGCTAAACCTCTGAAATCAAGGTGGAAATTAGAAGCAAGAGAAAACCATGGTGTATAGCCATCCGAGTCAGTTTCAAGACTGTAGAGGTCATTACCAAGCGCATCCTCAATCAATACGTTTGCATTTTCTACGCGTTGGCCGTTTACTAGAGTTTGGAATCTTACCAGTTCGGCTCTCTGTACCTGAACTGCATACTTTGTCGGTTGTGTATCAATTTTAACCTTGGATAAATCCAAGTTTGAAAGGTTAGAGAATGTGAACACTGTGGAATTATTATCCATATTTATCGCTAGAGGGAAATTGTAAGGAGTGAAATCGTCACAGGTATCACAAGCCCTAACTTCGTGTGGTATGACTCCGTTTTGCCAACCATTCTGCACCCAAGCTTCTTGATCCGCCCATCTGAGTAAAACAGGATGTTCATCTGGAGGAGGGCTTGGGATATATTCTGATTGAACAGTAACCGAAGACTTAGAGACATTGTAGGTTACACTAACTCCATTCCATTCATTATTGCTAAAGAATGCCAGTGTCCCATATTGTTGGGAATCTGCAAAACCACTATCATAATGTTGCAATATAGCACCAGTTCCTTGAACATTGAACACATTTCTTTGGACATCAAGTATGGCTCCAGTTGCCCTAATTCCATCAGCATCTCCACCAGCATTAATTTCATTGTCTACAATTGTAGCTCCTGATCTGTGCGCCATTATAGCTGGGCATGTGAAAGAACCACCCCACCACTTTTGCGATGAGCATTCCCCACTACCTTGAGTCGAGATTGAATTGTTAGCCAAGTAAAGTCTTGCAGGTGTAGGAGATGGTGCTTGAGTTCCATATTCTCCAGCAAGAATCGGTTCCTGTCCGGTTTCTGAAATTGAATTGTTTTCAGCAATTACATCAAAACTTCCCAATAGCCATAGACCATTCCAACCACCAATAGGTCCAATGTCGTTATTGTGTATTTCAGCTTTTGATGAATATACTGCTATTCCAGAACCTTCTCCGGCCCCGGCTAGTTCATTATTATGAATTCGAACGTCGGCTCCAGAATAGGCGGTAATGGGAGTTCGTTGAGTAGTTGTGATTACATTATTTGATATTTCAACATCATATTCAGTATTTCCAATTGCCTTTAGGCTATTAACATCAATACCATTGCAAGTGACTGAAATGGTAGAATTAGTCACCTTTCCAGCTGAATTCCTGATACTAATCCCAAAATCACCACCAGCAAAATCTGAGTTTTGGACTCGAATAAATGTCTGAGAGGCCCAAATAGCAGATCTCCCTCCATCTCTATTTCCACAACCCTTGTTTGTTGATTGGAAAGTAGCATCCTGGAAAACCATCGGGGAAATTGGAGTACCTCCACCATAAATCTGCACTGCCTGACCTGTGACTCCGCTCTCTTCATCATTGCCAGCAACATATTCGCCGCCGATGAAAGTTGGTTGGGCTAAATTCGCTGCAAGTACACTGGAAGTATTGATGTCTTCAAATCTCATATCTCGCAGAGTAGGGCTTGCTCCATCAAGAACTAATACCCCATATCGATATTCATATTCCAATTGAACATAGAATGGGACTCCCCATGCACCTTCAAAATGCATACTCTTGAATCCCGATTGTGAAAGGTCCATCGTATCGCGAAGAATTACCCCTTCTCCGCAAGAGGGGTCCTCAATCATTATTTGTGAATTCCCGCTACCTAATCCGTAACATTCACCGGTTGCATTCGGAACCGCAGGTTCTGCCCACGTCAGAGTGATTGGATTACCTGATGCTGCATTACCATTGGAACCACAGGATGCGACTCCTGCACATAGATTACCACGAACATCTAACATTGTACCGTTTGGAAATGAGATATCGGTGCCAGGGTCGATTATCAGTTTTGCACCAGCGGCTATTGTAACATCGCCTGTGAGTTGGTGGGTTCCACTCCACCTCTCAATTCCGGTAATAGTTCCGCTGGTAGTTTCATTGTCTGCGGAGACTGGAAGTGCGGGGCCAACCATAGCCAACATTGTGCTTGTAAGCATTAGAAATACTAGGAACTCGCTTCTTGCTCGGGCACTCGTCATGATATTGGGGAATCTCAAAGTGATTTAATCATAGGGTTTCATCGAGCCGTAGGCTCGGTTGGAGAAATATAGGAAAAATGATAATTATTTACTTAGATTAAACTCAATACCAATCTCTTCTAACCATGCCTCTGCATTCAATTCACCGTAGCCTGATTTGTTTGAATGAATTGCACCCATATCTTGCGATTTTAAGGATGAGTTTGCAAGAGCACTCTTCACCAAATTCATTTCTTGTGAGTCGAATTGTCCATCTTCTCCTCGCATTTCAGCCCCATGAATTTGAAGAATCAAAGCAAGGGCTCCGACAACGATAACAGTTGAGTCAGAAGTTCCAGTTGAATAGGCATAAGCCGGTGTGATTTCTGTTGATGCAGTAGAGAACAATCTGACTCCAGGTGCGGTAACTTCTGGCTTCTGATTAGGAAATTGCCTTTCCTCATTGAAATAAGGATCTATATTGGAACCCATCGAACTATTTGACCAGATTTTACCATCTATAGTTGAGGCACCCACTGCAATAACTCCTGGGATATTTGCTGGAATTGATACATCTTTGATGTTCGCCTTTTGGCCGTTATTGCCAGCCGCCGCTATAACAAAAATTCCAGCATCTAATGCCTCGTTTACCGCCTCGACAGTTTCAGATTGGAGATTGCTCATTCCGCCCCCTGGATCGCCACCTAAACTCAGGCTAATGATATCAACATCTTGAGAAATCCTACACCACCGAATCGCCAAAGAAACTCTATCCGACTGACCCGCTTCTCCTTCAGGTCCAAGAGCCAAAGCCACTGAGAGGGAAACGCTTGGTGCCGCTCCTACGTAAGTGCCATTTCCAATTAATAATCCAGCCATCAACGTACCGTGATAATCATCTCCAATATCTCGAATATTGCTGTCCTCTCCAGAGTAGAAATCTCGAAAATCGACCAAATTAGTATTTTTGAAATCGGGGTGAGCAATATCAATTCCAGTATCTACGATGCAGACATGAACTCCGTCTCCATAGTAACCCTGATCTTGTAATTCCCTAATCCCTGAAGACTGATATGCCCACTCAGAGTCTGGTAAATAAGATACCAACAATGGTTGAATAGATGACCAAGTCATTACCAATAGAACTGCCCCTATTGCAAAGCTGGCAGCACCCCAAGGCCATAGAAACTCCTTCATCGGACCTAATGGCCAACGTAACTCTCTCGCTTCTTGATCGGATAATCCATACTCAGAACCAGGATATCCCGGAGCCTGGGGGTCAACAGCAGTCAACAACCTACTATCTTCTGGTTCGGGCATTAACTCAAGATCTTCAAGAGTCATTGGCCAATCACTAACCTACTCTATTTGGTTTTCACCTATGAGGTCTTGTCTTGACCAAGGTTGCAAAGGGGACTTAGTTAGGTTATCAGAATGGGGCACCGGGTCTTCTCGATCCAGATCTTGTGAAGTACCATAAAACAAACAGCAGGATTAATGCTAGAACTACACCAATAACCGTGGTTGCCGTTGAATCATCCACTCCTGGAGCCTTAAGTGAGTATCTCTTGCTTACTGTTTCCGGTTCTTCGCCAAATTCTTGACCTTCAGTTTCAATCTCAAAATCAAACCATTCTTGCGATGGACCATCGAAATCTGTCAGATCAATGTCGATGAGATATCTCACCGTATCTCCAGATAACACATCTTGTGTTACGCTAGAGCTTACATTCGTTCCACGAACTGTTCCAATCAACTTAACCTTCTCAGCATCCACCAATCCAGAATTTTCCACCTCTACTGTAAATGTATGGATTGTTCCGAATAATGGGTCGTCAACGGCATCAATTACGCTAATTTCAAGGACTGGGAGAGATGTCTTAACTCTAATCACTATTGGAGAATAAGTTCCATTGTTCTTGTCAGTAACGGAAATTGTAATGATGAAATCCTCATTTCCTGTTGCATTCTCAGGTGAAATTATCTTGATAGTATGAGTTGTGTCTGTAAAAGCGCCTATGGTATGTGATGTGGCACCTGTTCTTTGCCAATCTGGTGGAAGTTGAACGTCATCGAATTCAAATTCAAATCTCTCATCACCATTTCCACTATTTGTGAATAATAGAGGGATAGACAGCTCCTCACCTGGACGGATTCCGTAAATATCCAACACTGGCTCCCTTAATTCGAAATCATGGAATTGAGGAATCCTAACAATTACTTCCTGTTCAAACTGATAGCCATCAGTTGAAGTGAACTTGATATCTACGTTGTGACCATTGGTAAGTGACTGAGCAGTCGATTGATTGGCAGGAGTAATTCGAAGCAGTAGATTGTCATAGGTTGTGCTATTGTTGCTATCTAAACCGAATTCAAAGGCGAAAGGCGTGGTCCAATTTTCAATAGACTCATCCCATACTTCAACGTTCCAATATTGACCATCGGTACCTGCAACATTTCCTGATACAGTGTAACTTGACACCGACTCATGCCCAAGATAATCAAGAGACATTGTAAACTCAATTGAGTCGTATTGGCCATCATCTCCTAGAGTGGCTTTGACATCATTAAATTCCTCTTCTTGGGTCAATTCTCCACCAGTTACAGAGACTATTGTAGCGCTTATTGTGTGGTTAGCGATTCGGCTGAACAATAAGTCCTGAGTGACCGAGGCGGTGATATCTGTTCCTGAACCTGGTACACTAATTGACTTGGTTGCAGTATATTCCATTACACGGTCCATTTGGTCAACAGAGAAGCCGCCTTCGACCTCAATCATTCCACTTGGCATTAGAATTGAAATTTCACCGTTTTCAGTCAACAAAGCATCCCATCGGACTCCTGCTCCTGAGGACATTATGAATTCCACATCATCAACAATCTCTGCACCCTCTATCCCGGTTTCCATTGCATGATGTTGAGTTCCATTAAAGTCCAGCCATTGAGTAGAAAGATGCAGCCAACCACCATACACAAGATTGATGTCTACATTTCCACCATCACTAATGTCTGCATCGATGCTTGCCATTCCTACTAGATTAGACGCTTCCAGTGTTGCTCGAATAATCCAAAGACC
>DAMG01000079.1:34460-48619 GCA_002497025.1 Euryarchaeota archaeon UBA126 | reverse complement strand
ATCACGTACCATGCCAGATGTAGGAATCAAAATTAATTCTACTTGCTCACCAATATTCGACAAATCTGAGTGCGTTACGTTTCCAAATATGTCCACATATCCAGCTGTAAGTTCAATTTCTACAGAGTTAGGAGCGTTCATCGCAATAGATTCAGTTTCTTGATCAAACCCTTCTCTGTATGTCGAGACTTGCCAAGTTGTACCTGCAGGAACATACACACTCCAATCACCAGCGGCATTGGTAATTTGAGTAATATTATCATGACCATCGCTTGTCATCAGAATTTCAACATCTGATACACCCTCTCCAACGTCCGCATCATCGTCGTCATCATGGTCCCAGAATATCGTTCCAGACAACTCATAGTGTGTTGATGTAACAATATCGATTAATTCATTCTCACCAGCGACTAAACCACCATCCTGCAGTTCAAGCGACTCGACGACATAACGAGTCCTGTCCACGGTCTGATTTAATTCAATATTCCATGAACCTGGAGATATGATTCCTGAGGTTTGTCCCGAACCATCAGTGTTGTCAAGATATACCGTTCCTAACCCATCATTAGAAATTAGTTGTAATTCCATATCTTCCAGATTAACTCCATCAGCATCAGAAATTCTAACAGTGAATGATGCAAGTTCGCTAGTTGACATGGTTTGAGCATCGTTAGCAGTTTGTTCTGATACGATAATCGATGTTCGAACTCCTTCTATAACCGCCGTATCTGTTTCCACAGAATCTATCACAATAATCCATTCACCATCAGGAAGATGGTCAATTAGTGTGCCATTCATATCGGTCTTTCTAGTGATAATTTCTCCGCTATTCTGCGGATCGATGAATCTAACTAATTGATCAACTAGTTGCCCACCGCTTTCATTCGTAAATGTCAAATCTACCTTCCATTCTGGATCAAAGCCAATACTTCTGCTAACTACTTCACCGTCGAGACCGACCTCAAAGTAGGCATCACCGGTCATAATTCGGGTTCCGAAAAGATCTCCCGCGCGAGCGTTAGAAATTTCTACATTTATTCGATATGACCCCGCTTCTACAGGAACTCTTGCGAATCCTTCTGAAATCCACTCTGAACCATCTTCTTCTACATCTATCGTTAATCCCGCTTCATTTTCAAGAGGTACAACTGAGAATTTGTACTCTACAGGAGTTCCATTAGCTACGTTATTGTCACCACTATTATCCAAGAAGAAATCTATCTCAAGGAATGAAGGTGCAGGGTAAAGATACATGTCTAATGTATCATTTTCACCATCAACCATGAGAGTTGCTTCACTTGCATTCAGCCAATCTAGATCTGTTGTAAATGTCCAGTTGCCTTCAGGTAAAATAGTGTCAAAAGTCCCAAACTGAGTGGCTTCTATATGCCACACTGCATCGACCTGCTCATTCGTTGCATATACAGTAACAGGCTCCCAACCGTCTAGATTTGATGTGTAGTAATTTCCTAATCGATTTAGATTTAGGTTACCGCTAACATCATGTCCGGGGCGTGCAACCATCGTGATATTTTCCATACTCTCTTCGACTGTAAATCGTGTACCATTAACTACATTCAGAACATTACCAAATACAGTGGCGTCAACAACTGAACCAATCGGCAAAACGACATTGAATACACCATTGGCATCTGTGGTTTCGCTTGTAGTGAAATTCTCCCAATGGAAAATTACCTGCGTGTAGTCAACAACCTCTGCTTGAATGGTGGAATTGGAGACTTCTGTATTAGTATCATAATACACAATTCCAACTACATTCATCGATTCTCTAAAGGCGTAGGAAGTAGAAATGTCTGATTGAAGGTCAATTTGTTCCCATAATTGCTCAGAATCACTCAAGTCATGGCTGAGAATCCATTGACCCTGTGATAGTTCAGCCAAGTATTCACCACTGATGTTATCGAATACGGCAACAACTGGTGCTACTGAATTATCACTCTTGACCAAAGTCAAATTATCGAGATTCTCCACAGATGTTTGCATTCCATCAACAATTTGAGTTAACGAGAATCTCAAATCAAATACTGTAGGTATAGGAGTTGGGAAGTTAACTTGTGAGTCCATATCAGCATCGAATTCATGGGTCAATTCAACCTCATTGAATCCATCTTCATCCATATCCAACTCAAAGAGGTACTCTCCTGGAACGATTGGTCCGAACTCAAAGGTACCATTCTCATCTGCAGTTAATCGGCATGGTGCGTACATGACTTCGCTACATTCCCCGATAGTGGCGTCATTTTCAGATTCGAGTTTGACCATTGTAACAGAACCCGACAAAGCATTTCCATTCTCATCAGTTAATATGCCGGAGATTACTCCGCCCGCTACATCGATTTGATTAAGAGATGGCACACCCTGATGTGGAACGTTAAATCCGTCAATAATTTCGATTCTAGTATCGTCATTGAATACTACTGCCACGTTGTAATTTCCAGGTATAGCATCGATTAGGTGGAATGTCCCAGCTTGTACCATAGGGCCGCTGAATTCACCCTCTCCGCTGAAAGTTCCTGTACCATTTAGGGTCCCATAGGTGTCTAGTTCCTCATTACTAGCATCAATAGTAAATACACCTGAGCCAGTGAGAGATGAACCGTTGTGTTCTTGCGAGAATGAAGATGTTCCATTGGATGTAAATCGTCCAGTTGCGTTAATTGCGCCCTCAATCAAGAAGTCTCCATCAGATAGAGAACAAACTGAGTAGTTCTCTGGCATTGTTCCATTTTCGTTACAACTTCCGTCAACAACATCCACTCCGTCAATTACTCCGGAAAGCGTCCCTCGCCCGGTAAACTCTCCGGAGCCGGCTAGGCTGTGTCCGTTCAGAATGGTCTGCCTGTGTGTACCTACGAAATCAGTGACTGTCATCAAACCATTACTGATGACTTCACCTTCACCGGTAAATGTCGCTTGGCCTATTCCTTGGAAAGCTAGGTCAGGTCCGTTTACACTTCCTGTAGAGGTCTCTAGCAAGATCGGTTGCATCTGAATTTGGTCCCATGCAGGAGATAATTCGACAACAGCATCGGTAATTGCTTCGCCATCAAAGGAACCCTGCCCATTCCAAACTAATCGGCCTGTAGAGAATGACGGTTCTACGGTGATATCAGCATTAATCAGAGCTTGGCCATTGGAATGACCCGCTTCCCCTGAGACGTTTATTATGGTCTCTGATAGCCATTGAGAACCAGAAACATTACCCAGTATTCCAGTGATTAAGTTGACATTTCTAACCCCAATTGTTGATTCTGTGGCTACATCTTGCAACATACCACCAGAACCACTTGTTAATTCATCGCGAGCAGCCCTGATATCAGGTTCGCCAAAGAAGGCTGAAACTCTAATCTTGCCTGCTGGAACAGTGAATGAATAATCTCCGTTCTCATCTGCGTCTACAGTGCCAATAGGAACCCAATAGGTCCGAGGATCTTGGTCGGTCACAGTTCCATTCTCATCGGCGACTTCTTCACCACTGAAGGCATCTCTTTCAATCAATATTCTAGCATTCGGAACTGGACCAATTCCATCCAATTCAACTGTACCTTCTAGGGTAGCTCCACTGTAATATTTCACGACCTTTACATTGGAATTAGCCCTGCCGATTGCGGCATAGCCACCATCGAAAATATCCGGTACACTGTTATTGTCTTCATCAGGAGAATCTGAGCCGTCATCGTACCAATTGGCTATTACGAAATGATTCATCATAGCGCCTGGAAGAGGGAAGGCATTCTCTAGTGGAGAACCTGGTGTTCCGCTTATCGCCCATGTTGGTCCAGGTTGAGATGGATCAACCGTTAATCCCAAACTTGAGGTCCCGTATCCAACATAGATTCTAGCAACCATTGTTTCAAAGAAAGATTCTGTTTGCTGATATTGTATATCAACAAGTTGAATCATATCTGTGGAATCTTCCATTGCTCCAGATTGTTGCTTGACAACGTCAGACATATACTCCTGCTCATAGCGCTCAGCGCTCATGAAGACTGTCGGCCTATCACCGCGCTGGGTCTCGTAAATCGATTCAATGTAATGATTGGGATCAAGGCCCGATAAGGTGGTTGGAGCGTAGAAAATTCCTGTAGTTTGACCTCGATGGTAACTTTGGTCGGCATAATAAGCTCCACCAAGTGGGTACAATCTATCGTCTATTGCGAAGTAGCGAATCTCGTTATTTCGTTCGATAGTTTCTCCCAAACTACCTCCGTAATCCTGAACCTCATACACAACTTGGGTAGAGATGTCATGGTACATTTCTACTAATTCATCAAGAGTAAGGGCAGTAGTTAGGAAAGCCCTTGCTAGACCCAACTTAGCATTTGAACGATGTAAGTTTGTTGAAACGTCGTCATAACTCTCGATTAAGTCGGCTGTATATCTGTAGCCGCCAATATCGTAATGGGTTGTTTCCTCTTCATAGGGTTGGCTAGATCCGCGTGCTTCATTGAAAATCGACTTGGCCTCTGTTTCGTTTGTCGTAGCATTACCCACTTGCTTACCATCTTTGAATACAAACCACATTGGTTCTGTTGGAAGTCCATTTTCATCAAGGACAGTACCATGCATCAAATCTGTGGTGATTCTGAGATTTCCAGCTGTAAAGGAAGAATCCTGTATCTCCTGAACGTTTTGATAGATTAGAACCAAAGAACGATCGATTACGGATTGCTTTTGTCCAGGGCCAAGCGATAGAATATCTTGGAACTCCTGAATTTGTTGTGCAGATAGGTGGTTCTGGATAACTTCAGTGAAATCGTCACCAAATTGTCCATCACCGGAATACTTCCTATCTCCCTGAGCGAGAGTTGTGATAAACATCGCTAGAGTGTCTTCCTGACCTGAAGATAGTAACATTCCTCCACTATGTGGAATTCCAGACTGGAAGTTGTCAGCAACGGTAGGATGTTCTCCGGAATCCAATGCTTGGAATCCATAATCCCACCATGAGACGAATGCAGGTCTTTCACCAAATTTCTCATCTGAATCTTGTTCTGAAAGCCACTCATAGGCCATATTCCAACCCCCTCCGTTGAATCCAGGACCGAATGTTCCCATGTACCAGCAACCATTTCCACAATTCGCAGTTGGGTTGTAGGAACTGCTATCCAGAAGCGATAGCCCTCCTACATCGAATCTCATTACATCAGGAGTAATATCGTAAATCACCTGATCGACATCCCCGGATGCAGTCTCACCCCTCGGAATACCCGAGTCTACACCATATGTTGCATGTTGAGTTGCAACTAGCATGAAAACAAGCACTAGGGCTGGAATCATCGGCTTCTTTACACTGGCAGTTCTAACCGAACGGAATCGAGCTCTTGGAGTTCCAATTCCTGCACGACGCCATTCTTTGGTGAAGCCTGAGAAATCGGCCCTCTTCCAAAGTGCAGCTATACCTATTGCACCAACAACGGCCATTGCTGGAGTTGCATTGAGAATGAATCTTCCAGCGGTCCAAGCCATGTAGGAGGCGATTAGAACCCACAAACCAACAAGAGACAAGCCTTGCTTTTCTTCTCGAGCGCCACGCCATAGAAGGATGAACGCATAACCTAATGCAATCAATGTAACAATCGGACCAAAGGAAGCGAATAGTACACCTCTACTCGGTGCCTGAGCTTCTCCGATTGTTCCGAAAATCTTGTTCTTTGAGAAATAAAATCCACCTGTGAATAGAATATCCCAACCGTCGTAATATTCAGCGGTTTGTAGAATCCACAATGCCGATAGAATGCCGCCAAATAGTACGCCACCGCTACCCAACACCAACAGCCAAGGTTTGTCTCGGAAGCTAGATGCCACCCAACCTAAGGCAATTGTAAATCCAACAATGTAGAACATAGGTTGGAATCCGCTAGGTGCCCAAAGTAAGTTAAGACCAGGCCAAATGTAGAATGGGAGAGGAATTAGGAAGGTTGTAAACATCATCTGCAAAGCTGCCGAAGTAAGAGGTAGGCTGTCACGTCGGCGGAACATATTGAGGATGATTTGGAAAGCAAAAGCAAGGAATAGAATTCCAGGTCCGTAAACGAATCCTTTCCAACCAAGCGCCACTGTCGAGAAACTGATACCGGCTAGTGTTGCATAGGACATCATTACTGGATTACGATTCCACATCTCTCTAATACCTGCAACCAAGTACAATGGATTGGAACTTGGGTTGCGGAATACTCTTTCACTACCAATTTCCCCTAATGTTCTAACCCAGAAGTAGAAGGCTAAGGTAAGGAAAAGCAGTGCAAACGAATCGTGGTCGGCTAGACCAAATGTTGAGTGACTAATGTGACCAGGCATTAGTGCCATAAGCCAAGCAGCAAATATCCCCGCCTGTGCACTGTGAAGGCGGTTTGCAATACCTGCAACTGGTAGAACAATCAATGCTCCGAAGATTGCTGGCAGACCTGCAACTGACCACCAAACGACTTCGTCGGCGGTAATACCTGTTAACCACTCGAGTGCGAGGCCACCAAGTGCTAAACACCACGAAAATAGAGGTGGGCGAGGATTAATTCCACCACTCGGGTATGCTCGATCTGCATCGAAAATGAAGTGGGCATGCTCTGCTACAATGTAGTCAACTACTCTCTTCATGTACCAAGGGTCAGAACCTCCAGTCATATCCCAAAGTCCGGTTATATTCGCATTCATTGCAGGAAGCACATTCCAACCAGTCCTGATTAAAAGGCCAACAATAACTGCGGAACCAACTAGAATTGAATAGGAATTATCACTCCACCACAAACGGAACTGGCTAGGTTCTCGGCGAGGAGCAATATCTCCGAACCTTCCACTAGAAGCAAGCATAATTCCTAACACATTCAACCAGAATGTGATGAAGAACCAAGAGAATGCTCCACCGAAATCGTTCCCAGCAAGGAATTCCAATTGTTCTGGGAGACTGACACCTATCTCTACCAAGTGAGCTAAAGTGTAGATTAGCCAATTTACCGCAACTATCGCTCCGAGAACATGCCATCTCTCAGCACGACAGAAGGCTACAAACATCACTACTATCGAAGTAACTAGAGCCCAAATACCGCCAAGGTAGTGGTGCTCCTCAAAGGTACCAGCACTGGAAATACTTGCCAGTGAACAAAGTGGAATTAAGTTCACAATCAATAAGGTAACTGCAGTGATCAGTAAATCACGGTGTTCTGAAAAATCAATTTTTTGTGGTAGTCTTTCAAACAAAGACCCATTTCCTCCATCATACAGACATCCTCTGAAAGAAATAGCGAAAATGGTACCGAGCGTCAAAGATGCAGCGTAAAAGGAAAAGAAATTAGCCGCTATACCGGCCCTTTGGACGTCTATAAGCAGATTCTGTAGGTTATCTCCCTCTGAAAGTGTTAATTCTGGCATAGACGCAGCGTAGGCTACAGAAACATGGAATCCTGCGACCATAGTGAATAGAATGGTCGCTTCCTCACTTCTATTTGATTTGACAAGAATTAATGTTGAAATCGCCATGAATGCAAAAGTGGTTGCGAGTATGGCGTCAATAAATCCTAGGAATTCCAATGCTATCGGAACGATTGCAAACAACATTACGAAAACCGTGTTTCGATTTATCGGAGAATCTTCAGGAAGGGCAGATACCCAAAACCTTCCCATAACAGCCGCTAATGCAGCTGCGACGGGAAGGATAACCAACTTTCCTGTGTCAATCATCACATCATCAGCGAGGGATGTAGCAGCGAAAAATAAGATTAGTATTCCTGCTAACACCGCTGGCGCCGATACCAGTCCATTGTACTGGCCGACGTCCCCCGTTTTCCCGTTTTCATAAGACATTATTTCATCACCGTCTATTTGCAGCCTGAAGGCTCAGCGTCGCGGCGACCAAAACTTCTGTTATAACCGTTCGCGGTGTTTCCGCTACGTAGTAGCGTGCCTAGTTTTCAACAAAAACCACTCAAAGGGCTCGATAGGCGATATCTCTTCGGTAATGTGAGCCCTCCAGAGTGATTTCATCGATAATGGCGTAAGCGGCGCCGACGGCACTCGGAAGATCGGATGCTACGGCTGTTGCGGAGAGAACCCTTCCTCCACTTGAGAGAAGTTTTCCATCCTCATTTCGATGTGTGCCTGCTTGATGTACAAAAGCGGTAATTTCTCCTTCTTCGATTCTAGTACTTTCACCAGTAATTTCTATACCCGTTTTTGATGGACCAGGATATCCTTCCGAGGCCATAACAACGGTTACTGCGGACTTATTTGAAAAGATAGGCTGATAACTGTCAATCCTACCTTCAGCAGCTGCTAGAAGCATTTCTCCAAGGTCACTTTCTATCAATGGAATTGTTACTTGTGTTTCAGGGTCTCCAAATCTAACATTGTATTCAACTACGCTAGGTGCACCTTCATCGTCAATCATCAGCCCGACGTAAAGAACACCACGATATGGAATCGCTTGATTACGCAAATGGTGATGCATTGGATTAACAATTTCCTTTATCGCCCTTTGCCTTACTGATTCAGTTATTACCGGAGCAGGGGCATATGCTCCCATACCACCTGTATTAGGTCCAGTATCTCCCTCTCCAACTCTCTTATGATCTTGGCTTGGTGGTAGACAAATAAAGCCAGATTCATCCATAATTACCAGCATAGATGCTTCCTCCCCTGAGAGGAATTCTTCCAATAGAACAAAACCATCCGTGGAGATTGAATCTTGAATGAAACTACTGGCCTCATCTACATCCTCAGTTACAACTACACCCTTTCCAGCAGCCAGTACATCTCGCTTGATTACCCAAGGTGATGAATAGCGAGATAGGGCAGCATCGATGTCGGAATCAGACTTCAAAATCTGTACACCTCCGGTTGGTATCCCTAATTCTTCCATCACCTGCTTAGCATGTAGTTTCGAACCTTCTAGTTCGGCACCCTCTGAATGCGGGCCGAAACTAGGAATCCCCCTGTCTCTCAAGGAATCCGAAAGTCCCGAAACCAAGGGAGCTTCGGGGCCAACTACAACAAGGTCAACTGATAATTTAGTTGCAAGTTTAACAATCGCATCAACATCTGTAGCAGAAACGTTGTGATTAATGCCTAACATCGAGGTTCCTGCGTTGCCCGGGCATGTGTGAATAGATTCGACCGAAGGGCTTTCTGAGAGTCCGATTGCAAGAGCGTGTTCTCTTCCCCCAGCTCCTACAATAAGGACCTTCATTCCAGCCATGTTTGTATTCGCAATCGATTAGCAACATAATGCATTCCAATGGTTAATCTCTTGGAACTGAAAGAAATACTGAAATCTCATCAGTACGGTACAGACTTTAATCCAAGTCTATACCCTAAGATATTGAAAGAACGATGAATTATTGGAGTCAGGACAATGATTGCAATAATTGGCGATCTCAGATCGGAATGCATCATTACTTGGTCGTTGAAAAATATAGCCGCTGCTAAGAAGATGAAAATTGCAAACGGAAGAGTGTCTAAAAGTGGTGCTTTAGAACTAACTTCCCCTTCTCTCTTCAGGCCCTGTCTGCGTTTTACATAAGATCCGGCCATATCACCCAACATGCAAGAGAACCCGAGAGTGAATCCAAGTACAAATGCAGCACCCCATTCGTTGCCAATCCAAAACCAATCAGATGAATCAGAGATTAACAATGGGTCGATGAATGGGCGGTCTGAAGGAGGAGTGTTTTCATCCCACATGTAGTGTGCAATCATTACTAAAATTCCAGAAAATACCCCTCCTCCAAAAAGGCCCTCCCAAGATTTACCGTCACCTAGAAGCCTATTACCATCAGAATGAACTCTGCCTCCGTCGATTTTGTGGTTATCAAATCCAATTTTATCAGGAATCCATTTGCCGAAAAGCATTGCTCCTGTATTCGCTAAATATGCGGGCCCATAGAGAATCAGAACAGTTACTACGTTAACTGCAAAATCTCCAATTGTACTGTCTGTAAAAGCAAGTGCCGCCATGCTAGACATTAGCCCGGCCATACACTCATGCGGGAAGAACTCTCGGTTTCTTACACTTGTCGCCGATTCCTTCATTGATTACTTATCATACGCCGAGGCGATGAGAAAATCGAAGACTGTGCTATTGGCAATATTTCTGCTAACTGCTTTAGCCACAACAACCGCGCTTAATGCAGTAGCACAACCATCTGAAATTGTCATTGATTCACAGGTAGAATGGATTGAAGATCGTTCATTGGAGGTGGATTTAAGAATTGTTTCAGGGGGTGATTTGACGCTTAGGGACCTTGCTCTAAGTATACACGACGAAGTAAATATTTACGTGGAATCTGGCGGTACATTAAACCTCCACAACTCAGAGATTCTAGACTTAAATCCACCGACTGGATTAGCGGGTTATGGATACTGGGATGAAACAAATCGCTCAGCTGTTTTGATACCTGGTTCTGATTATGATGGAGGCTTTGAGGCTACATTTTATTCAGGAGAAACTAGTACATTTTACGGTGGTCAAGCGATTATTGAGGGGCAAGATTCCATCGATTTGAATGGTAGCGAATTTACCCTCTCTTTTGATGCAAATACGGACGATGTTTGGGTTGGTTTAGTAGGATATGGTCATCAATCAGTTCACCTGGATACAGTTACCATGACTCCTGAAGTTGGATCTTCCATTACCTACGATGCTATTGAATTAGAACACCGAAACATGATGGCATTAGATCAGGATAGTGAAACCTGCACCCTAAATGTTGCTGGGAATGCTGATTTTGATGAGGCTTCAATTCTAGGATGCATGGTGATCGTTGATGGGATGATGACCTTGCATTCAACCACGATAGACAGGACAGGACCTATAATTTCCAACAAGGATGCCGAACTAATCTTAAGCGGTGAAACTACATTCTCAATGAGTAAAGATGACCATGATGTACGCGCACATGCTAATTCTGGGTTACATTGGGGGGAAAACGTAGTAGGAAGTGGTGGTCACACTGACCGATGGGAGAAAATTATCGATTCACAAGAAGTTCACTTTGATGCTTCTGAAGTTTTGTTTAGGGTACTGAATTTTGGCCAATACGAAATTACTTCTTCGACATATTACAGTGATGAATACGGAGTTGGTCTAATTGACTCGGGCGACGCAAGAACTGTCGAAATTGGTTGGGCTGATGGAAGTGTTTGGACTGAATCTGCGAGTATAGAAATTCTACAATATCGGACCAGCTGGAATATGGACGAATCACTGGATGATTATGGCGGTGGAATAATCCCATTGACTTGGGATGAAGTAATTGTTATCGACGGAAATACACCACAAATTGAGTTTGTTTCGGTTGATTTTCAAGAACCAACAGAGAGCGTTTCAAGAGGAAGTAGTGGCGTTGGCATGATGGCTACAATCGCAAATCGTGGAACTGCTCCTGCCATTGTATATTTCACGTGTGACGTTACCGAAACTGGAACAGCGGCACAAATGACAAGTTACCCGGGTGGTTTAGTGGTAGCAGGGGAGGAAGTGACTATTCAATTCTCTTGGATGAATAGTGATGTAGATAATGCAAGCTTGACCTGCGAGATACTGACACCGACTCAACTAGTAGAGGAGGATGCATTCGGTGGTGGTACCGCTTCGAGTGACCAAATTACTTGGATTGACTCACCAGATGATGAAAGTGGTTCAATTATACCTGTGTTGATCGCATTTGTCATCGCCGCTTTGGCTATGGCAGCATTCTTCTTCAAGATGTCAAAATCCTCTGAAGAGGATGAAGAAGAAGAGCTGTACTAGCAGCTCGAGACTTGAGTCCAAGACTCATCTGTTTGGGGTCCATTTTCGTCTTCTCCGCCAAATTCTACAAGTTCGTAAAATGTGGTAGACACGTGGGCTGTACGATCTCCCCACGGCGGTCCTTGAGTTGCAGATACGGTAAACTCATAGCAGCCAAAATCAGACTCTTGCCAATCATCTCTAGGTATGAATTGCATGTTAATTGTAATATCATCTACGGAACCATCGAGAATTATCTCTGAACCAAAATCCCCCACAACTGACGAACCTGAACCATATTCACCACTCATAGAATCCCAAGTAGCTTCGCCATTAATTACTGTGACCGTTGGATACGAAATAGCAGTTACACCATCCTTTGTGAGGGTCGCTGTAAGTTCGAAATTAGCGTGAGGTAAAGGTGCGGGTGGGTTTCCTACGTTGGCTTGTAATCCAACCCAAGCTTTCAGGCCTACTCCAATAACACAACTGTCCTTATTTCCGGAGCAGTCGTTTCCTTCGCCCCTAGCGCCAACTGCAAGATTTTGCGTTGTGTCAATAGTTCTCTCTAAGTGTCCTGAATTCAAAATGAATGAGTCTGACGAACTGCCCGAATCTACAGTTACGACGTAGCGGGAATCATCAGCAGCATTACCTGAGTAGAATTCATCTATTGGAAGAATTAATCTACCATATTTCCCTATCCCATCGTTGAGATTAATCGACAAAGGCATAACCGATTCCCATACCTTTTCTCCTCCGTAGGTTATCGACACATCTGTATCCCCTGAAGAACCGCCGAATAATCCACCCGATTCCCTGATTGTGAGGGTTATTGTTTCGGCGTCTGATGATAAATCGCCATCTGTAATCGTAATTGAACTGGAGAAGAGGCTGCTGGATATGAATGGAGAAGCGAGAAGAAGTAAGATGGTTACAGAAATTACTTCGGTGTATTTTCTATTTACTCCATCCCAAATAAGGAACCATCCTGCTCCCGCTAATAAAATCGGGACGACGATCGCTAGGGCATAATCGCTCTGTATAGAGGGGAGTGAGTATAACCACATCGATACAATTGACACAACTGCGAGACCGATTCCGATAGGGAGAGAATTAGGGATTAGTGTCTTTTTTTTCGAATCCGCAACCGCTACTGCGACCACCTCATCTGCAGGTTGTTGAACGTCCATAGCCTTCTGAAGCAATCCGCCATCACTCATACCAGTAACCTCTCAATTGGGCAAGGCGTCATCAGCGTTGGTTATCAACCCAATGCCACCAAATGTGGCAGAAGATATACTATCACCGGTTAGAATAAACGAGCATCTAACGGTTCTAAATCGTCTGATTCCTCTTCATTGGTCAGTCTTGTAGATCGGCCTGCAAATGCAGCTGCTGCTAGAGCGGTGATCATCAAAGTACCAATCAATTCGAAGCCTGGGAGGTAAACCCCTCTGATATAAATGGTCATCGTTTGAATTTGGTAATTGGGGATACCCTCCGTTCTTACAGAGTATTCAGACGTCGACTTGAACTGTAAAGAGAAATATGTATCTGTCCAACCTTGGTTCTTCGGAGTTCTCATCTGAACTCGAATCTTTTCTGGAGGCGCCATAGATTCTATTTCTACGCTGACCAACGGAATACTTAGTTGGAATCCATCATCGTTCAATTGATCATAATTTTCAATTTCAATATTGAACCTGTCCAGTGCATTTCCGTCGTTATACACATCGAAAACCAAGTTGTAATCGACCTTCGGACGTAATTGCAAGAAGGCGACTTCCGAGGCTACTCTAAGTCGGCTGAACTGTCGGATAATCGCCATGACGTTAGCAGCCGATGGTTCGCTGGTAACTGGAACTCCATTCGCCATCGTCACCTCCGCACTGACAGTTACCTGATGCTGTCCTTCAGGAGCTCGGAGTTCAGCCCTTACAAGTACCTGGAATGACACCTCAGAGCCTCCCCCTATTGACATAGTAGCGGGACCAGAGAACGCTAGAACTCCGGCTTGAATTTGGATTCTTACCTTTTCTTGGTGAACGGTTGGATTCTCAATTCGACAGTTGATTATGCTTGATCTCGTAGCGCCTGGATAGACGTCAATTGGTTGAGGTTGGTCGCATGTCAAGGTGATGTCTGGAACTGCTCCTTGAGCCTGAACGGGTGCAGCGGCGGCCCATGTGCTGAGAAAGTACACTACCAATATCATCAGGGCAGGACGAACCTTACTTGCAGTGCTCATCATCTATGGGCCGACTTAGGCCGTATTTATGGGTTAGCACCGTCGGCTTCGCTGTATTGCAATTTCTAACCCCTTTTTCTAATTTGAATCAATAATGGTTTTATGGTATTTTTGCTCGAAATAGGCGATTCTAAGAAGAAGATTTTGGTGGACCCGACCGGATTT
>DAMG01000079.1:33498-34152 GCA_002497025.1 Euryarchaeota archaeon UBA126 | reverse complement strand
GACCCGACCGGATTTGAACCGATGGCCACTCGGTTATGAGCCGAGCGCTCTAACCAACTGAGCTACGGGTCCTAACTATCACTCGACAACAACTGCGAGATGAACCTTATTCTCTTGGTGCAAGAGAAATTCGGTTCTGAAAGGTACCCTATGAAGCAGAATTATGATTTGATATCTCTGCTTACCTTCAGTGAATATTCAAGCATTAGATACCTATCCGGGACTCATGGCGAAGCTTTGGGTGATGTTCTTCACGGCTCTTTTGCTAGTATCAACAATGAACTTCTACGCAGTTATCCGTGAGCCTGATTTGATTGACATAGACGAAATTCACGAATATCCAAGAGAGACTGTGAAGGTCAAAGGAGTGTTGACCAGTTTCGTTGTAGACCCTTACGGTGAACAGGCAGACAGGATAGATTTGCAAGTTCGAGAAGTTGATGGTCACTCTGTAGTCGAAGTTCGATGGTTTGTAGACAGAGATAACGATATCCCTCCAATTGGAACGATAATTACTGTGGAGGGAGAAGTGACTGAATGGAACGGACGAATTTGGCTGTCATCCAATGGATATGGCGCCATAGAATGTGCTGATTCGGATTGCGACTCCGTAGAATATACTGCTATGCAATTAGTCGAAGTTGCAATGAATCC
>DAMG01000079.1:0-33178 GCA_002497025.1 Euryarchaeota archaeon UBA126 | reverse complement strand
CAAGAATTTGCCAACATGTCTGTAAAAGTAGATGGGTATTTGTCTGAACCTCTTGAGCCTGATGTGACATATCATTCATTGAGTCTTATGGATAACCCCTCTTATGGTAATGCAGACCATCTTTTGTATATGCAAGTCGAGGGGCGAGTAATCGATTGGATTGAATCCGGAAGTCATGTGGAAATATCTGGTTGGTTACAATATGACCAACGTTCTCTACGTTGGAGATTACTTGTGCAAGCAACAGCCATAGAGGTTCTTAACGAAGGATCGGTTGTTGACTTATCTTGGGAATTAGAACCCTACACGTTGACCTATGAAGTTGGTAAAAACGTATCAATAGATGGAACTGCAACTCAATCATCAGGTAGTTGGTGGTTAATTGGAGATTCACCTACAGACCGACTTTGTTTATTGCCTTCAGAGGATGTAGTAAATGAGGGATTAGAGGGTATTCGACAAAAATGGTTCGGACGATTAATTTGGTCGACGGATGAAGCAACCATCTGTCTAAGGCTTGATGGATACTCAGCCGAAAATACTGCTGGCGACTTTGGAGATGGTGTGACTCCACTACT
This sequence comes from Euryarchaeota archaeon UBA126, assembly GCA_002497025.1. Taxonomy (GTDB): domain Archaea; phylum Thermoplasmatota; class Poseidoniia; order Poseidoniales; family Thalassarchaeaceae; genus MGIIb-O1. The sequence goes on along the minus strand of DAMG01000079.1, from coordinate 32,600 downwards.
CGATGTTGCTGAAAATCCATTTGATTATCTAAATCAGAATCATACATTTGAAGGATGGATTACAGACCCTATATCTCCAGATTATGATAAAGGATATGTTGGAGATGGTCCTGATTACTTCTCTAGACAGACCAAACTCAGAATACATCTAATTGGTGAGCACGCAGAATATATTGAGGGTGGCCAATCAATCCGCTTTAATGCTACAATAATTTGGTCAGAAAGCGAGGGTCGAGTGATTCTTGAAGCTCGTTCTTGGACTCTTGGTCAAGCACCAGCACCAACCACTCTAAACTGGGGAGATGGTTACAACTCATGGAAATGGGATATTGGAAAACTTGTCGTGATTAACGGAGAGGCAATTATGGACGAGGACGGTAACCAATGGATTCAGAGATCCGGTTCTGACGAAAGTGTCTGTTTACTAGGAGACGGTACTGAGTCTAGCCAGACTGAGGGGCAGGGTCCTCTTGATTGGACAGGTCGATTATCCACTACAGAAGATTCTGTGGATAATACAATGCAATTCTGTATAGATATCAGATGAGGTGTTTAGATGGATCCATGGTTAATCGATTTTGGTTGGTTAATTGGGTCATTTATATTCGGAATATTCCTTGGCTGTTTAACAGGTTTAATTCCCGGATTTCACGTCAATAACGTTGCTTTGATTGCCTTATCACTTTCTCCTGTTGCGGTAGGGATAGGGATCCCTTTAGACGCGGTTGCAGGAATTATCGTTGCCTGTGGAACTGTACACACATTCCTGAATTACATTCCAAGCGCATTAGTAGGGGCGCCTGATGACAACATGGCACTTGCTTTGCTTCCAGGCCACAGGATGTTGATTTCGGGCCAAGCTGCTCAAGGTGTTGCATATTCCGCTCGCGGCTCGCAGATGGGTATGCTGATGTCAATCCCTCTACTGATTGTCGCGCGCTTACTTTTCGGAGAAAACCCTGGATTAGGTTTGTACGAAGCCAGCCGGGAACAATTACCATGGATTCTATTATTCATTTCTATATTCCTGATTTTGACTGAGACTACTCGATTACCATGGCCTGTGTGGTCACAAAAAATTACACAGAAACTGAAATGGTCATTGAAGAAACCATTAGAATTTACAATACCGATGGGGCGACTCAGTATTCGAAGACGATATGATGCAATCGACTTCCGACTTGGAGAAAGTTCGAGAGTTGCTGGAATACTAGTAGCCACAGCCTATTTCTTACTCACTGGATTTTATGGATGGGCTGTATTCGAATTACCTGCTCGATCACCTGTCGGAATTCCATCCGCTTCACTACTATTCCCAAGCTTGGCGGGATTATTCGGAATTGCAAATCTAATTGACATCTATGTTACAACAAGTGAAATCCCTCCACAAGAACAAAATTGGGAAATGCCTGATCCTAAACCTCTAGCAGTTCCAACATTCCTTTCAGCAGTGGTCTCCTCAGTAATGGCAATACTCCCAGGAATGACTGCCGCACAGGCAACTGTAGTTGTTATGAGTGCTCGAAACTTTTGGGGTAAATTGACTGACCCTAATTACATACCAGCAGACTTCGAGCATGGGACCCAGCCCGGATTTGAGCAGATGCCCCAAATGATGGTGTTTGAAGGCATGGAGGACCTAGCGCAAGATGACCGTTTGTTATTCCAAGAGGCTCTTTCCGAAGCAGGCGCCACGCCCGACTTAGATTTAGTAAACAATAATCAACAACGAGACCTGGAAATTATTGCAATTCTGTCCTCAGTCAACACCGCTGTTACAGTGATGGTTCTAGGCTTCCTATACATGGTAGGAAGGCCTCGTTCTGGAGCAGCCTTAGCACTCAATATGATGTATCCAATAGACATCTGGAATGCTGTAGAACCACCTGCAGATTTCGTTAGACTGCTGGCTATTACAGTAGCCTCAGGATTATTTGCTGTTCCAGTAATGATCGAGGTTGGAAAGGGTATGTTGAAAATGCATGAATTAGTACCTCTCAGAAACCTAGTTATTTCCGTCAGTGCCTTCATTACAATTTTAGTTTGGATTTCTACAGATTGGATTGGGGTCGGGACTTTAGTCATTGGAACAATGATCGGACTTATGGCGCCTAGAATTGGGATACGAAGGTCACATGGAATGGGAGTTATTTTAGTGCCTATAATGATGTATACCTTCGCTAGAGAATTAGATGCATTTGGCTTTGCTTGAATTCAATAATTTCAAGAGATTCTAGATGGTGTGCTCTGCAACACTAGGTAACATCGGAATAGAATCGCTTATTTCCTTACCGCGTGCGTCAACCGCTAGAGTGATACCATGGACAACCAACAGAAGGCAAGTGCAATACTAGCAGTCGGAATAATGCTAATAGGAATTAATTTCCTAGCATTAGCGCCCTTCGTAGCAGGGCAAGTTGAGGCTGGAGTTCAGGATGTTGTAGCCGATGGCTATGATGGCTATGATGACGACGGAAACGAAAACTACACTGCAGATTATGACGACGAATGGCTTGTTTCGACCTCTGAGAGAGTTTACTTTGCATACTCTCTAGATAATCCAGATGGGGTGGATGCTGGAGAGGCACATGAATTTACGAAAATGGGCCCTTTCATCTATGAGGTTACTACAACCAGAGAAATCCTAGATTTCGATTACGAAGCTGGTGAGATAACTTATTCCGAATATGATAGTTTTGAGTGGTGCGAGAACTGTGCTTGGATAGATGAAAATGGAGATTCACACAACTCTGTACCAGGTTCAACCGAAATAACTCAAGTTAACATCCTTTGGAATACACAAAGAATTGCGGGGATTTCAACTGGAATCATCTATGGAGAAGTGTTTGCTAAGGCGGGATTCGCTAACAACATGATTGCCACTGATTTGCAGAATCGAGCCCCTTCAATTTGGGCTTCAGAAGATATTTCTGGAATGGTAGATACATTCTCTCTAAGTTTGCAAGCAACGGGTATGGACGAAGTTAACGCGTCAATTTTGGCTCCATCAGGAGTTCTTTCTGGAGCATATGTTTCTGCAACTGGAGGAGGGACAACCAGTGACATACTGAACAACACTCAGACGTTCTTCCCGTATGCAGACAGCATCCTATACGGGGCGCAGGATCCTTCTACTGGTATTTGCATTGCATTAACTTGTGACATTGGCCCTATGCTAGTAGCAGGAATGGGCGCTCCTGACGGAGGAGTAGTTACTCAAACTCGTGCTGCGCTATACGGATATGCAGATGCAGGAGATGATATGGCAGCAATTGACCTTGCTGTATACGCACTTGCTGGTAATACCTTCCTAGCCCATGGTGGTGGTGCTGACCTGACTCAAGTTACCGATCTAAGACAGAGATTGAACGAAGTCAGTGGAGTTGACATTACCAACCCAGATGTCTTGAATGGTGTAATATTTGGAACACCCGACGCTGAAATTCCAAACGGACTTCTTTCGGTTTCGGACTACAGTGGCATCCCACTAAATGGAATTGCCCTCTTCCTATTAGGCGCACAAGGTGACCTATTTGGTACAATGACAACATATGGTATTGGACTAACACAGTTGTTGGGATTATCTGACTATGCCGGTGAATGGATAGGGATGGTTGGTACTCCCACTGAATTTGAGATGATTCTTGCGGGTGGCCAAGGTACACTGAATGCTGATGATTGGTGGCAAATTTCCTTCGGAGGTGAAGAGCCTATTGCTGGTGGTTACATACCCATTGGCTTGAACAGAGCTGAATTCGAAGGGACGATTGATATGGATGTTGCTAAGGTGACTGAAATCCTCTACACATCTCCTTATGCATTGACTTCTGATTTTGCTAGTATTTTCATGTATGGAGAATTATCGGGAAGTACCCTCCCTGCAGAAGAAGGGGCGGAAACAACCGATTGGAATGATGCGTATGTGGCTGGATTGTATGATATCCCGGAAAGTGACGCCGCTGCGGTCCGTAGTTGGGTTGCAGACTTCATGTTCGACCAAGTTATTGGCGCGCTATTGGGCTTCCAATACGGCGGTTCTGCTTACATCACGCAGCCAGTCGATAACTGGTTGTTTGGCTGGAGAGATATTATCGTGGCCGATGTTGTTTACGGAGAACCCGACAATATGGCCCTAGGTTGGGTAAGCCTCGAAACAAATGAAACATATTTCGGCTCAGATAGCGTTACCACTGGAGATTATGATGTATATGTCGCAAGTACAGAAGGAGACGATATGGGTCAAAGGTTGCTTCAAGGTTACATCAACTCCGATGGAAATGGATTTTGTGATTTCAAATTAAATTCCGATGGCACAATGGCAGATGCTGATTCAAGTGGCATGTACCCCTGTGAAGAAGGTGAATTGTATGGATTTACAGAGCATCTACCATGGAGGGCACCACACCGAGAAACTTCCACTCTTGGATTACTATCCGCCCACGTCGGTAACGAAAATACCGTAGTAGCTGGGGCAGTAGGTGGTGTCGCAGATAGTGATGACCCGTTTAGGGTGAATCTTGTAGGATACGCAATGGCGGAATCAGTACCTGGAGACATGGAAACATACAAGGGAATTGAAATGAGGGCACACACAGTAAACCTAGATCCTTCACAAAACCAAATACAAGCCAAGTTAATTGGCTCTGCATCCTTTGTTGATGTACTTCCAGGTGCATTACCTGTATACTTTGGTTCAAATGTGGATATCAAGGTAGAGCCTGTTACCCAAGTAGCGATGTACGGGAAATCCGTCTCTATGTTCCACCTAGACCTAAGAGGTCCCGGAATGCTAAATCCTGAGATGGGTGTAGACACACATCCGGTTTTCGAGATTCATACTTTCTCGGAAATTGCAGATGAAGATGCTGAAACCTTCCAGTGTCGGGTTCTGGATAACATGGAACCAATGTACTGGACTGATTTCGGCGGCAGTGGGGATTGTGAATTAGAAGGCACAGCTGTAATTGATTCTGTGACTGCAGTATTGTATGTTGCAAGCATAGCTATGATTGCTGTGGGAGCTCTGGCATTCGGCGGCATGGGACCGATTGCTGTATCAAAAGACGAAGATTGAGGCTACCCTATACTCCGGCTGGCAAAGCCAGCCGCGGGCGCGCTTGCGCGAAGGGTTCAACCGCTGAACACTGGACGTAAGTCTAATGGAAAGGGGTCCCGCAAGGCTAGCAGTAGTCATCATTGCAGTATTGACACTAAGTGTACTAGGCCCCTCTCAAATTCTACAAATCGATGATTCTAAAGAAAATCGAGAGGCCATAAAAAATCCCTCATGCGTAGTTTGTATTAACGAAATAATGCCTAATGCGGATGGCTCAGATCAAGGAATCTTTCCTCAGGGTGAATGGGTTGAGTTGTTCAATACCGGGTCTAGTTCTGTGAGTCTTGAGGGCTGGACAATTGTCGATATTGGCGGATGGACACATCCAATCAATGAAACTAGTTGGGTAGGATTTAGTGATTTAACTACGCCTTATCACATCGAAGCAGGAGCATACGCAGTTATTGCTGAAAATGAAATTGGAACTCTAAGAATAAACAACGCTGGAGAGACTATTTTCCTGACAGATGAACAAGGTGGTGTAGTTGACGAAGTAACCACAGGGCAAGCGTCAAATGGAATTTCCAAAATACCATCTAACGGAAGCGCGGAGTGGATTGACTCAGAACAATCAACCCCAGGAAGCCAAAATATTGGAGGTTCGGATGACGAAAATAATCCAGAAACGCCTACTGATTTACAACCTTCAGAATGGAATGGAAAATATGATGTCAAGTTCACTCGTCTTATGCCGGGTGAAGTACCTAACCGGGATAACGATTGGTTTGAATTGAGTAATTTGGGTAATGAAGTTGTAAATTTAACTGGCTGGACCATAGAACGCATTAGGTCCACAACACCCTGGATATCAATATTCAACGAACTAGTGATACCTGCAGGAGGGTCGATTGTTCTAACCGAAAATCCGGACAACCTATTTTTGGATGGAGGCATATCTGCCATTGATGGGAATGTTGTGATGAACAATATGCCTTGGCTTGTCGATTCAGGAAGCGCTCTCCAACTAAAATCTCCAAATGGAACTGTGGTTGATGCGGTTGTATACGGAGGCGGCGATGCTGAAATCGAGGGTTGGAATGGCGGCGCTATTTCAGTACCAGGGGATGGGACTCCGGGGTTGATTTTGATGCGTGGATCTGGGTGTGGAGATAATCCAGACACAAACACAGGGGAAGATTGGGAGTATAGATGGATTAGAATTGGAGCTTCTACATTCTGTGATGGAGGAAAAATCACCTTAGAAGAATCCTCGACTGTCTCAGCTTCAATCGGCCCAGACACTTCGTTCAATGACTTGATGCATTGGATTGGGGGGGCAGAAACATCGATTCATCTACATGTCTACCAGTTTATGAGTCCAGACCTGACGACCGCATTACTAGAATCAATTAACCGAGGTGTTTCTGTAACAATTCTTCTAGAAGAAGGTATACTAGATGGAAGTAGCACCAAAAATAAACAAAAAGGACACGCTCAAACTCTCCATGATGCAGGAGCAACCGTTCTCTGGATGGAAGACCCGAGTTTGATTAGTTCTCCATATTCTTACATCCACAGCAAGGTTGCTGTGAGGGATACGGAAAGCGTATGGATTTCATCAGGAAATTGGAAGGATACAAGCCTACCTCCAGATGGGGTTGGTAATCGAGAGTGGTCAGTAATTGTCAATTCAAATTCATTTGCTGAGTTGGTTCTATCTCGTCTATCATGGGACGAAAATGAAAACCACCTACACATATCGCCACACTCATCCAATCATGCACCAACTTTCGATTGGGAAATGGAATATCCCACTGGTGGCTCATTTCAAGAAACTAGTACTCAGTCATATTCTGGACCTTTCGAAATGCAATTGATGACATGTCCAGACGATTGTGTAGATGGAATAATCGAAATGATTGAATCGGCGGATTCGACCATTGAACTTTCATTGCAATATTTAGACTTAGATTGGTATTGGGGATTCGGTGATAATCCAATTATCGAAGCAATCTACCAAGCAGCTCAGAGAGGAGTCCAAGTCCGCTTACTATTGAATGGCTTTTATGCCGATGTCGATGATGAAATTAGGGATGCGGTGAACCTATTCAATACAAATTGGAATGCAACCGAAGGTCTTGATGTCACAGCACGACTCATGGCTTGGTCAGACACAATTACCAAACTTCACAACAAGGGTGCAATAATTGATGGGGAGAGCGTTCTTATTGGAAGCATGAATTGGGGTTCAAGCGCCGCATTGAGAAATAGAGAAATGGGAGTATTAATTCACGGACAAGAACTTGCCTCTGAGTATTTGCAATCATTCGATGAGGATTGGTCTCGTCTTGACACAAACACAGATTCAGATGGAGATCTTCTACCAGATATGTGGGAGATTCAATACGGTTTGAATCGGCATTCTGCAGCAATACTTGGAACCGCTCTAAGCGAGCAATCACTAGATTTAGACGAAGATGGTTTGAATAATCTGAATGAGTACCTTTGGGGAGGAGATCCAAATGATAATGACACGGATGACGATTGTATTCTAGATGGCGAGGAAGCTGAATTTGCTCAATCATTAGGACGGTCTCCAGTAGTTGCCATGAATTCCAATGATGTTGATGATAACGGGATACCTGATGGCATACAATTTGGGTGCGATGAAGAAGAAATCATCGACAACAACAATGGTGAAGGAAACAATACCAATGTCAATGATGAACAAAACAATGATGGAGAAAATGGAGGGTGGATAGAGGACAATGTTAGAGATGACCCACTTTCTACCCCGGGGGCAAAATTTCTATTGACACTGACAGTAATTGCAGCGATTTCTTTAGTTGGTGCGGGACTAACAATGGTAAGGAGACCCGGTACAAAAACCGATTCTCGACTAATCGATGATTCTGGTTATCGATTCGATGACACTAATGCTGAACATGCTATTCTCAAAGGCACTCGATTCGATGATACATCCGAGGACACCAGGGAGTGGACAGAAGGTAGAGATGACGGAGTACATGGGCGGATTGTTCTAGATGGTTTTGGCTTCGAAAATCTTGACCGAAATCAGGTTCAATTTCTATTGGACAAGGGAATGAGTATCGAAGAATTACGCGATGAATACGGCGAGGATGAGGCATGAGCGATTCAATCGCCGATATTGTAAACGGAGTCGTCGATGGTTCACTTAGTGATGAGCGGGTCATCGATTGGTTGAGGGATATATTTGAAAACGGACTCGATGAAAACTCAACAATCTTTCTTACCAAAGCAATGAGAGACTCAGGAAAGGTCTTGGCTTGGCCCAAAGATTGGAGTCATCTCGTTGTTGATAAGCACTCAACGGGCGGAGTTGGAGATAAGGTCTCTATCATTTTAGCACCCGCTCTAGCCGCTTGTGGACTAAAAGTGCCGATGATTTCAGGACGAGGGTTAGGGCACACTGGAGGCACTTTGGATAAACTGGAAAGTATAGCTGGTTTTCGCGTCGATCTATCGATAAATGAATTACAAAAACAAGTTGGGGAAATTGGATTTGCAATGGTTGGACAAACGGATTCACTTGTCCCCGCCGATAGGCGTATGTACGCGTTACGTGATGTAACAGGCACTGTTGCGTCTATTCCACTAATCACTTCATCAATCGTATCGAAAAAAGCCGCTGAAGGAATTTCGGCTTTGGTTCTAGACGTAAAATATGGTAGAGCGGCATTCATGACCGAAAGAGAACAAGCTGAAGCCCTATCCCAATCGATGGCAGATGCAGCGAATGGAATGGGTATTGCTACTTCTGTGGTCCTTTCAACCATGGACCAACCATTAGGCTGCGCAGTAGGAAATGCGCTCGAAATAGTTGAATCTGTTGAAACTCTATGTGGTCGTGGGCCACATGACCTCGAAGAACTGGTTTGTGTTCAGGCAGGGATTTTATTGGCTGCATCGGGGATTGCGGAAAACATGGAAGAAGGTGCATTAATGATTCATAATTCTTTGAATGATGGTAGCGCTTTCACAAAATTCCTAGATATGGTCGAAGCTCAAGGAGGAAATCGTAATGACTTTGCAAGCGACCACGCAATGCTAAGTTCCCTCGGTCTACTTGGAGATGATTTACTTTCAACCGAGATTTACACTGATAAAAAAGGATGGATTAAGGACATTGATGCGATGTCAATTGCACTCGCCTGTCTCGAATTGGGCTCAGGTAGGAAAATTCTGACAGACAGCGTAGACCATGCTGTCGGGGCGATTATAGAAGCCCAAGTTGGTGATGAAGTCGAGATTGGCGATCCATTGATTGTAATTTATCATCGCAAGGAATTGCTCGATGGCTTGTCAGAGAAAATATCCTCTGCTTTTTCGGTCTCGCTAGAGCAGGTAAGTGTAGAATCTCGAATTTCTCAGATTATTGGGTGAGTGCATGAGATTAGGTTATATCGACCAAATGAAAGCGGTTGCAATTCTCTTCATGGTAGAAGTTCACACAGCAGCAATCTTGCCTCCTGAAGGAATAACTGTTGGCCATCCCGCCGCATTCGTCGCTGCTGCATTTGGAGGCATGGCGGCTCCACTATTCGTTACTGTTTCAGGTTGGGGAATGCATCGCGGGGCTAAGAAAAGATTTGCCGATGGCCTGAATTCCTCCGCTTGGATAAATTGGGTTTTACCACGAGTAGTAATTCTAACTGCTTGTCAATTCCTTGTCAATTTTCTACTTGCTATTGACCGAGGTGGGAGATTCGAATGGCACACTCCAGGTGTTCTAACCCTAATTGCAATCGCTGCTGTTTTTGCCCCACTAATTTCTCGATTTACTAGTAATCAATTAATTGCAATTTTCTCGTTACTAGCGCTAACGCCACTACTCCTTGGAGAATACAACGGTTCTGAATTATCTTGGGCCTCAAGGGTTGATTCTGCTGGGATTGGAGAATGGGGTCACCGGCTCTTAGTCAATGGAACATACCCTGTTTTCCCTTGGTTAGCATTTTCGACTTTAGGCGCAATAATTACAGAATTTGAAAATGATTTTGAAACTAGAAAGAACATAATGGCAATTGGTGGAATTATATTTTTGATTAGTATAGGATTATCATTTACTTCAGGAAAGGTGTGGGCACTAACCGAAGGCGATGCGATTTTGACATTCTTCCCCGCAACAACATTCTTCATTTTCATAACTGCAATGTTCGTTCTTATTGCAAACGAATTACTCCTGCGAAATTCCAAGAATGGAATAATTGATTTGAGCGTGTTAGAAGCTTCTGGGCGCCTAACTTTGACCATCTATGTCCTTCACTTTGCGATTCTTGGGGTTGCTGCAGAATATATGATGGATCAACCGCTTCTATCTGTTCCCGAGGCTTTTATCGTCACATTTGCACATACACTCATCTGGATCCCCGTCGCTAATTTACACCAGCGCTACTGTCCAAAAGTAAGCCTCGAAGAGTTACTAAGAAGAGTAAGTAATTGATTTTCAATTACCGGATGTAGTCCAATTAACAGGACCGAACCATGTGTCTCCAATTTCATTCGACGCCTTGACTCTGGCGTAGTACGTCGAATTACTAGATAGCCCTGTAATTTCGTAATCTGACCAACCAACTGCTGAGTCACCTAAGGGTGCACTATTGGCCCATACCCAAGATTGGTTACCCATGTCCATTGGCCCGTAGTAAATTGTTAGCGAGGTATTCGTTCCATTATCGTAAGTTTCCCAATTAAATGTTGAACTACTGGATGTGGTATTATTTACGCCCAAGTTTCGAAGTATCGCTTGATAGGTGAAATATTCGCCTCGTAACGGATCATCTACCCAGATTGGGAAATGGGTAAGCGAATCGTGTGTATTCTGTGTAAGTGGGAATCCCCACGCGGCATGATAAGGAGCTAAATTGTACCCTGTTGCGTTTGAAAGATGCAAAACCCAGGCATTGAATTCCTCATCACCAGTTGTTGGAACCTCTGCCGCAGGTAGTGTGTAATATACAGTTAAGGCTTGAGTTATCGGATCCCAACCCCACTCTTCTTTGATTATCAAATAGGTATCTAAAGCAGTCCAAACAGACCAATTGGCTATATTTGAACCATCATCAAAATAGCCCCTCATACGATTTGCTCTTTGAGCCGGGTCAACTGCGTTGTGACCCTCTATTCCAACCAAATCTTCCATCAGATAGACACTAGCAAAGTTGCATCCAGTTTCTGTTGTCCCCGGAAGCGTGGAAGGCATCCATTGATGGTTGTGCCCTAATTCATGGAACATCCCCCAATCTCCATTTTCTGACATATAGGATACATTGACTACTCCTGCCACGCTCAAATCATGAGCCATGAATGGATATCCAGAATGCATCCAACCTGCTGATATCTGAGCATCAAAGACGGCTCGCTCAACTCTTGGCCACGGTAAGTAGCCATACAATTCATGCTCCATTTCTAGAGCAATATCCCACCAGTCCATCAAATCTGTTGGATTTGTTAAATCCCGAATTTCATGACTTGGAACTGTCATAATGAAATTATCCGAAACCAATTCGGCCCAAGGAGCGGGATTATCGCTTTCCGAATATATCCATTCAAAATCGTAAGTCTCTCCAAGAACAAACATCGGTGCCTCTACCGCATTTGTGAAATTAACTTGGAAATCGCCCAATGTAGAACCCGGTTCTATTGCAATGTAAATCGGCCCCCCGAAGGCATTTCCAACCTCCATACTAACATCATCAACATACCACCATCTGACAATCTCTGGATGGCGATGTAATTGGCTCTTTGACCACAACTTGTCACTATGGGCCCCTACCAAGACGTAGGTTCCTGAGTCGACTATTTCCGAAGGAAGGGTTGCCGTCACAACTTCTCCAGGTGCTGCGTATAGTCCCGTACTCATCCTAACATGAGCTCTAGCGCCCGCATAACCAAAGTTACTCGGAAGGCCACTTTGGTTACCATCGACTGAAACAGTGGTTGTCACTCTAGTAGCATTTGCAGGCACTTCGCCGGGAAATTCCACATGGCTAGGATGTGCTGGTAATTCGTTCGCTGGAAGCCCTTGTGTTAGCGCAGCCTCGACCCTGAGTAGCGTGTCGGCAACTGGGTCCTCTCCCATGTTATGTCCCACATTCTGCCATAGAGTCCCATATTCGATTACCGTCCATCCTGTTGCATTGACAGTGTCACGAAGTGGAGACCAGAAATCATGGAAATCCAAACTCACGACTCCAGTGCAAACTGAGAGTGTAGAATCTGCGATTGAAGCATCATCGATTGAGAGTTTTTGGTTGTTTATTCGATCATCATAAATCGCCTGAATGGCAGATTGTGGTCTCGTCAATGAATGAGGGATTTCGGTTAGATTTACATTGTTGTAACCCCAAGCCTGAGAGACAAAAAGACCGGTCGTTTTTGCAATCTTATTGCCGGGATAATTGTGAGCCACATCTGAATTTGAGTATGACCAATACCAAGCGTGACCACCCATTATTAGCCCGCCTCCTGCAAGCATGAAATTGATTAAATTCAGATTATCTTGGTCGTCGTGCCCGTTCCAAAATTCGTCCAATAGGCAATCAATTCCAGTAAGGTCCGCGGGTGTTACTGAGAGATGCACTGTGTGTCCTTCGGCTTGTAACTCGTCTTCGAAGTCTTCGAATCCTGCTCCATAAGCGAGTCCTACATTCGCGTTCTCACCACAAACCCACTCAACAGCTCGTAGTGAGAATTCTGTCTCTTCCACTCCCGCGCCATCCACCCAACTTTCGTGACCGTATCCTAGCATCTTACCTCTACCAACATGACTCGCAGAAATAACTGGGATACTATCGGTATAGCCACCTTCAGCAAATCCAACGGGAAACGACCACTCTCCAATTGGTAGAATTGGAGATGGCCAGCCACCCCAATTGGTTTGTCCCATTCCGCGTAACAATTCCTCTTGATCCGCCCTCAAATCATGAACCACAATCCAAAGATTAAGACCCACTGAACCTCCAGAATTATTTGCCCAAATGGTGTACTCTATCCAATTTGTATTGTGTGTTGGCGTACCAAAAATACTGCCATTATCGAGAAGAAAGAGGCCGTCTGGAAGTTGTGGTTCGATTTCCCAAGATTCGATTTCCGGGCCATCGTTATTTGCTTGAATAAAGACACTCTGATTAGATTCTAGAATATACTCATTATTTTCCCATGATATCAGGTCAGGGGCCATGCTGGTAACTTTGATTTTGAAAACAGTAGATGTTGATCCTCCGGTATTGTTTGCCCAGATTGTCCAAGATTCCCAAGAGGATTGTACTTCATTGGCGACTCCGGAAATTGTACCATTAGCTGAATTGAATTGGAATCCCGAAGGTAGACTAGGAGATATTTGCCATGAGTCGGGTGTCCCTCCAGAATATGACGGTGTAATCGAAATCTGTTCTCCAATTCTTAAATCGTGTTCCCAAGGATTGTATAACAAGTTTGAAACAGGCATATCGGCAACACTGATTAGAACATCAACGGAAATTGAACCACCTGAGTTAGAAGCCGTAATTCTATGCATGGTTAGGGTCTGAACCTCTGTCGGCGAGCCACGAATTGAACCATCAATTTGCATTAAATTGAGTCCCTCAGGGAATGGCGGCTCTACAGACCATGAGACGATTTCTCCGCCCGTAGTAGAAGGGATTACCTGTACCGCATCACCGATACTAAGTTGCAAATTGTTACTTCCATACCCTAACCCCATCGGAGCTTCGTGGAGAATGATTATTCGTATTGTAGTTTCAATTGAACCTGCCATATTTGCAGCGCTTATTGTATGATTAGAATCACCCAATTGATTAGAGGTTCCAGAAATTGAGCCGTCGGCAAATAATGAAATTCCATTAGGTAATTGTGGGTATACCGTCCAATCATCGGGCGTTCCTCCCTCGAGAATTGGAGAGGGTATTCCACAAGGTTTGCCTAACTCACAAGCAAGTGTTTGTTCTAGGTAGCTGATTGCAGTAGGTGAATTCACAATTACCTCTAGGTCAATCCATGCATTTGTTGAACCTACTGCATTTGAACCGATAATTGTGTATCTAATTGATTCACTTACTTCTTCGGGGGTGCCTGAAATCACTCCACTATCTCTGTCGAATATGATTCCTAAGGGAAGGCTCGGATTTATTATCCAAAATTGAGGGCCATCTCCTGTAAATGAAGGCGTTAATGATTGCATTTCTTCTCCAATTGTCAAAGATACTATACTCAAACCATAAGACAGATTTTCTGGCTTTTGCATTTGACGACATTCGGATCCTGTGAAGATTTGATCTGGTCTACAATCATCTTCCGTTATCTGTTCCTCAATACAATCTGGATGATTTGGTTGCACTTCACAATCAATGGTCTCGGGTTCCACGGATGAATCTCCGAACAGACCCAAACAGCCAGACGATAGCATCAGCATTGTGAGGAGGACGGACGTGGCGGCCTTTGTCCTCATATGTTCGACCACCTATGGTGGTCGTGATAAATACTAACCAATCGATGTTACCATTACATTTCAGGATAAGCAGGGCCTTCCTGAATCGCATATTTCACTGTTTGAAATTCGGATTTGAATTGAGCGATATCGGATTTCACACGTTCTGGATTTTCTTCTGATAACAATGACCTGGCAAAGAATTTTGCAACATCTATCATTTCATTAGCACCCATTCCAATTCGAGTTAACTCCGGTGTACCAAGCCTCAAACCACTGGGGCCAGACATTGCCTTAGTGTCGCCAGGAAGCATATTCATATTGGTAATAATTCCACAATCTTCTAGCCTTTGGGCGGCTCTCTTTCCAGCGCCTGAATCAGGCCCTCCATGACGGGTTAATATTTGGTGGCTCGCAGTAAAATTGCGTTCTTCAGCGATCACATCAAAACCCTCCTCAGCTAAAGCAGAACCCAATGCTCTTGCGTTGGCTACTATATCTCGAGCGTACTGTTCGCCATGAACTTCAAACTCTGCCATTGCCACAACTTTACCTGCTACATGGTGAAGATGGTATGATGAACAGACCCCTGGAAATATCGCATTGTTGAGCTTCTTTTGCAATGATTCCTCCTCTGAATCACTTAGCAGAAAACCCCCTTGAGGGCCTGGGAAAGTCTTGTGACTTGAACCCGTCATGACATCGGCGCCTTCTCGAAGCGGGTCTTGAAATTCCCCGCCTGCGATTAGCCCCAAGACATGGGCTCCGTCATACATCACACGAGCTCCTACCTCGTGAGCTACATCGGCTAATTCTTGTAACTGAATAGGGAACAGAATAACTGATTGGCCGAACAAACATAGTTCCGGTTGCTCACTACGAATTATCGCTGAAGCCGCGTCTACGTCGGGTTCCATCCTTTCCTCATCCCATGGATATGTGACAAGATTGAGACCTCGCATACCCACAGCACCCATAGGGTGGTGTGATATGTGGCCCCCATCTGCAGTCGAAACTGCCGTAATTGTATCACCAGGTTTCGTCAAGGCCTTGAGGGCCCCCATGTTAGAAACCGTTCCAGAAGTTGATTGGATATTTGCAAATTGGCAATTAAAAACCCGTTTTGCAGAGTCTATTCCAATGCTTTCGATAGTATCAAAATCGTCGCATCCCTGATAATATCGCTTACCTGGTAGACCTTCTGCATAGCGACCATGAAGGTCTCCTTGAATGGCTTCTGCAACCAAAGGAGAAAGAATATTTTCGCTAGCAATCATAGGGATGGAATTGCGATAATGGCGACCGGAAGACGCACTCGCTTGCATTACCGCATCTACCTGCTCTCGGGGATTCATATCCAATCCTTGAAGGCTCGGTCAAAGAGTATGACGGTCCAACTCGCTCTATATTACAAGAATTCGCAGTAGTCATTTATTTCAATCCCAGCCACACTCCAGAACACATGACCAATACCCCTAAGCCACTCGTACTATTGATTGCCCTACTCATGGTTTCATGGGTTCCAAATGTAATGGCAACAGATTCTGATGGAGACGGAGTGAATGATTCTGCTGATGACTTCCCTAATGACCCATGTGCAGATACCGATACCGACGGCGATGGAATGCCAGATACAATCAGTTGCCCTAGTAGTTCGGGAACTGTAGCGTATACTTCATTTGAAGATCCATTTACCAATGGTGCAAAATATTTCGACACCGGAAGCGAGTCGGTAAGTAGGTACCTTTGGAACAATGCAAATGAGCCCGATATCGCTCACAACCAGACCACTGGGGCAGAGATGGGCTTCACCCTGTACTACACCTCTACCGGAGGTGTTGGCCTTACAGATGGCGATTACTTTGGTACCGCGAACTATACAGGTACTGTTGGGAATTATACAGATGGAACTCAAGGATACCAAATGGGTGATGTTGATGGGATGGTAACCTTGACCCTTGACGACGTAACAGCGGATTCAATGGCTTTCGACTTATACGTCCAAGGTGGGTCAGGTAATAGTTACGAAAATTCCGACCATCTAATTATTCGATTTGTTGGAAGTAGCTCAACAGTCGAACTAGTAAATGCAACAGGTGCTACCGGAGGAGGAAATAACGGTGGTTTTGCTGCATACATGGGAGTATGGACTAGTTTTAGTTCTAACATTAGCTCTCTTGGGCAAGGTAATTTAGAATTTGAATTCACTTCTAATTCACAATCTGAATCAGTCTATGTCGATAATGTTGTATTCTCAAGTAGTAGTTCCGGAAATGGAACTACAACAACTCTCGTTGAAGACGATGACGATGATAATGATGGTTACCTAGATGTCAATGATGCATTCCCTCTCGATGCTAGTGAATGGGCAGACAGCGATGGGGATGGTATCGGAGACAATGCTGATGCTGATGATGATAATGACGGAGTCGATGATTCTGCAGATGATTTCCCATTAGATCCGAATGAAGATACGGATACCGATGGCGATGGAATTGGTAACAATGCCGATGATGACGACGACGGAGATTCTTACAGTGATTCTGTTGAGAATGATTGTGGTTCCGACCCACTTTCCTCAAGCAGTATTCCTACCGACACGGATAGTGATGGAACCTGTGACACATTAGATTCCGATGATGATGGAGACGGTGTGGACGACACCAACGATGACTTCCCATTAGATCCAAACGAAGACACAGATACCGATGGAGATGGTACTGGTGATAATGCAGATAACGATGATGACGGAGATGGTGTCGATGATGCATACGATGATTTTCCTCTAGATCCTAATGAGGACACAGATACAGATAACGACGGTACTGGAAACAACGCAGATGATGACGACGATGGAGATGGATACCTAGATCAAAATGAGTTAGATTGTGGCTCTGATTCATTAGACTCATCAAGTATTCCGCTAGATTCTGATGGCGATGGCACCTGTGATGCTCTAGATGTAGATGATGATGGAGATGGAGTAATCAATTCCGAGGATGCATTCCCTCTAGACCCATACGAGTGGGAAGACACCGATGGAGACGGAATAGGAAATAATGCAGATGCAGATGATGATGGAGACGGATACGACGACTCTGTGGATTGGGCTCCATTAGACCCAAGTGAATGGATGGATACAGATGGAGATGGAGTTGGAAATAACGCCGATGTCGATGATGACGGAGACGGATATAATGACAACATAGAGGATGCATGTGGAAGTAACCCCATGGATGGAATGTCGATTCCTACCGATACCGACAGTGACGGAACCTGTGATGATATAGACACCGATGACGATGACGATGGAGTTCCTGATTCAGAAGATTGGGACCCTCTGGATGCAAGTGAATGGCAGGACTCTGACGGAGACGGTAAAGGAGACAATGTCGATGATGACGATGATAATGATGGGATTTCTGATTTGATGGAAGAGAGGTGCTTTTCGGACCCATTGGATGCTAATTCAGTTCCAACCGATACTGATGGAGACGGGGACTGTGATCCAATCGACTACGATGATGACGGAGATGGATTTACCGACATCAATGAAGGATGGTGTGGTTCTGATCCACTGGATGTGAATTCAGTACCAGTTGACTCAGATGGCGATGGGGAATGCGACGCTATAGACGATGATGATGATAATGATGGAATCAGCGATGAAGACGAAATTATAGGAGGTACAGATCCATTGGAAACAGATAGTGATGATGATGGAGTGGACGATAGTGAAGATGCATTTCCAGATGACTCAAGTGAGTGGATAGATTCTGACGGAGATGGAGAAGGTGATAACGCCGATAGTGACGATGACGGAGATGGTTGGCCTGACTCCATAGAGGATAATTGCGGTTCTGATTCAATGGATTCAGTATCGGTACCAGGCGACCTTGATGATGACGGAATGTGTGATAATCAAGATCCAGATGATGATGGAGATGGATTTGGAGACGATGTCGACGTATTCCCAGATAATCCCAATGAGTGGATGGATACAGATAACGACGGTACTGGAAACAACGCAGATGATGATGACGATGGAGATGGTTGGTTGGATAATAGCGAAGACTCCTGTGGTAGTGACTCGATAGATTCAACATCAGTACCAAACGATATCGATGGAGACGGGATTTGTGATGAGTTAGATTCTGACAATACAGATGGTCCAGACTACGTTCCAGATGACAACAATACACCTGGATTTGGATTAGTTTTGGCAACCTTAGCAATTCTATGTGCAGCGATGATTGTCGGACGCAGGCGACAGTGAAGGCCAAAAGGCCGTTGTGATGCCGAAACTCAATGACTTCTCGACGTAAGGCATCAATGGTATTGATTCTACTACTGGTTTTAGCTGTGCCACAAGATGCATTTGGACACTCAGGTGGAAGAACTGGATCGGCCTCTTCAGGGTGTGCCTGCCATGGTGGTGGAGCAAACCAAGTAACTCCTAGTTTGAGTGGATTTCCGGCCGATGGGTATGTTGCAAGTAGTACTTATGGATTGACCATAGGAGGAACTGGTGGGCCATCAGGAAGTGGCGGCGGGTTCAACCTAGATGCAGATTTAGGCAGCTTTAGCAACCCTGGTTCCAACGCCCAGATTTCGAATGGTGAAGTCACTCACAGTAATGCGAACGCGCGAACATGGACAGTGGATTGGACCGCTCCTTCATCAGGCTCAGGTAATGTCACATTCGACTTGACTGTCAATTTTGTAAACGGTAATGGAAATACAGGAGGTGATGGATATGGTACAGATTCTTGGAGTCTCGCAGAAGAGGTATCGGATTCTGACGGAGATGGTTGGAGTGATGCTGACGAAGGGGCATGTGGTACAGATGCCAATGATAGCTCTAGCGTTCCTACTGACACTGATAGTGATGGTATCTGTGATCCAGTAGACACTGATGATGACGACGATGGTTGGAGTGATAGTTCCGAACAGGCATGTGGTTCCAATCCAAATGATGCAAACTCAATTCCAGATGACACTGATAGCGATGGCACCTGTGATTCAATGGATACCGATGACGATAATGACGGTTGGAGTGACTCGGATGAAGATGACTGTGGCAGTAATTCTACCGATTCCAGTTCCACACCAATCGATACCGATTCGGATGGAACATGCGACCCATTAGACCCTGATGATGATGATGATGGTTGGAATGATATTGACGAATTAAATTGCAACACCGACCCGACCAATTCTAGTTCCACACCAATCGATACCGATGGAGACGGGACATGCAATTACTTGGACGATGATGACGATGGAGATGGTTGGCAGGATTCTGATGAAGTGGCCTGTGGAACTGACTCCACCGACTCTACGTCATATCCCGTTGACACTGATTCAGATGGTACCTGTAATTCTTTAGATACAGACGATGATAATGATGGATGGTCGGATATTGACGAGATTAACTGTTTTACTGATCCAATGGATGCTAATTCAGTTCCACAAGATACCGATGAAGATCTAATCTGTGACCTAACGGATATTGATGATGATGGAGACGGATACAACGACACCGTCGATGAATTCCCACTCGACTCTACAGAATGGATAGATACGGATAATGATGGTTTAGGAGATAATTCTGATTTCGACGATGATGGAGATGGTTGGGATGACGAGGTCGAGAATTATTGTCTAACCGACCCCCTGAATAGTTCTGAGTATCCCACAGATACAGACGGAGATGGAAATTGTAACTCACAGGACGATGATGACGACGGAGACGGTGTCTTAGATGTCGATGACCTGTTTCCACTGAATGCTACAGAATTTTCTGATTTTGACATGGATGGCGTTGGAGATAATGCAGATCTAGATGACGATAATGATGGATGGATGGACTCAGAGGAAGCAGTTTGTGGTACAGACTCTAGAGACAGTTTAGTTTTGCCAGATGATTTTGATGGTGACATGATTTGTGATCTAGTCGATAATGATGACGATAATGACGGATTCACAGATGATAATGATGTATTCCCGATGAATGCTGCGGAATGGTTGGACACGGACCTGGATAGTCTTGGCGATAACGAAGATGAAGATGATGACGGCGATGGATGGACAGACCAAGATGAGGCAAATTGCTCAACCGATTCTCTTGATGAAAAGTCTACCCCGATTGATTCTGATTCTGATTCTGAATGTAACTACTTGGATTCTGATGATGACGGAGATGGAGTAGAGGATGTGAATGACGTATTTCCTCTAGATCCATTCGAATCTAGCGACATGGACGGAGACGGAATCGGAGATAATTCCGACAGCGATAGAGATGGTGATGGGGTAGATAATGAACAAGATTCATTCCCTGATAATCCACTTGAAACAACTGACACCGATAGCGATGGAATTGGAGATAATTCCGATGATGATGACGATGGCGATGGCTGGAGTGACGAGTATGAAATTTCGACTGGTTATGATTCTCTAGATGCCTCATCTTCACCAATTGATACAGATGGTGATGGGGTAACTGACAATTCAGATACAGACGATGACAATGATGGATTCTCCGATGCGGAGGAAGCGGCCTGCGCCTCTGATCCATTAGACGTTGATTCAGTACCATCAAACTTCGATGGAGATAGTAAGTGTGACGAATTAGACGATGACGACGATAACGATGGTGTCGCCGATGTATTCGATGATTTCCAATTCGATTCATTAGAGCACAAAGATACCGATGGAGATGGTGAAGGGGATAATTCGGACTTCGACGACGATAACGATGGATGGTCAGACTATGCAGAACAACAATGCCTGACAATTTCCACCGATGCTAGTAGTGTTCCAGATGATTCTGATGGAGATGGTATTTGTGACCTCAATGAAGACGATGATGGCGGATTATTGCCAGGATTTGGACTTTTGACTGCTATTTCCATGATTAGCCTTGCTGCTTTCGCAAGAAGAGATTGAGTGGCGCCGACAGCAGGACTCGAACCTGCGACCTGCGGATTAACAGTCCGCCGCTCCACCAACTAAGCTATGTCGGCCCAGTCTGCGGCTGGAACATTCATTCATCAATCAATCGGCTGTAATGTCAAGACTCAGAATCTAATAATTTGCGTTTGGTTGCAACTCCGCCATCTCCACTATAACCTCCAATAGAACCATCACTACGAATTACACGATGGCAGGGGACCATAGGCGCATATGGATTGGAAGCACAGGCATTAGCAACTGCTCTAGATGATCTTGGACGGCCCATGGCAATGGCAATTTGTTTGTAAGTTCTAACTTCTCCATATGGAATTTTGAGTAATTCATTCCAAACTTTAAGTTGGAAGGTTGTACCCTCCATCTCCAAAAAAATCACTCCCATTCTATGGTTCCAGGTGGTTTGTGAGTAATGTCATAAACTACTCTGTTCACCTGTCCCTTCAACGAATTAGTAATCTCAGTACTAATTCCCGCAAGCACATCGTGTGGTATTGGAGAGTAACGTGCGGACATACCGTCGAGACTTGTCACTGCGCGTACAACTACTGTTTCACCATGTACTCGAGCATCGCCATGAACACCTACGGAACGAACAGGTAGGAGAGCAGCAAAGTATTGCCAAGGAAGGTCACATTTTCCTTCATCCGCTGCCTCACTTAGTCGAGTCTCAACAATATGGCAGGCTTCACGACAGGCCTCAACACGAGGCCGGGTTAAGTCTCCGAGTACTCTAACCGCCAATCCAGGACCAGGGAATGGTTGCCTTTCACTTGACTTGATACCAAGTTCTCTAGCGATTTGACGAATTTCATCTTTGTAAAATTCTCGTAGAGGTTCAACAATTTTCAAATCAACATCTTCAGGTAACCCTCCTACATTGTGGTGACTCTTGATGACGTCTCGCTCACCACCACCTGACTCGATCCAATCTGGAGCAATAGTTCCCTGAACCAGAAATTTTGCCCCGCAGTTGCTCTGTTCTTCCTCGAACACGCGAATGAATTGTTCACCAATGACCTTACGCTTTTCTTCGGGATCTGTAACTCCTTCTAAGTTGGTAAAGAAGCGATCGGAAGCATCGACGACCTGTAAATCAATGCCCATTTCCTTGAACATCTCAAGAACTTCTTCTGTCTCCCCTTTACGCATAAATCCAGTATCGACATAGACACAATGCAGAAGACTCCCCACAGCACGGTGGGCTAAGACCGCAGCAACTGTGCTGTCAATACCTCCTGAACAGGCAATGATTGCAGTGTCATTAATTTGCGATTCCAGAGCTTCGATAGCCTCATCGACCAGCATCTGGGTGTTCATCAACGACTTCACCCCTGAATAGACTCATCATCTGAAATGACTTTTGCAGTCATAGCCGACCTATAATCGGCATAGGCTGCGGCTAGGGTATCATTGGAGGTAGCAAGAATTTGTACAGCCAAAGCTCCTGCATTATCTCCACGGTCAACACCTACAGTTGCCACAGGCATTCCCGGCGGCATCTGAACGATAGATAGAAGCGAGTCAAGAGGGACCTTGCCACCAACAGGAACGCCGATTACTGGCTTATTGGTCATCGAGGCGATAACTCCAGGAAGGGCAGCCGCAACACCAGCCATTCCAATGAAAACCTGACAGCCATCAGCCTCTGCTTTCTCAATTATTCCTTCCAAATATTTGGGAGCCCGATGGGCCGATGCAACTCTAATTTGGTAGCTGACATTGAACTTTTCCAGCACCCCTCTGCATTTCTCAGCGATTGGCATGTCTGACTTGGAACCGAGAACAACACATATGTCCATGCCACAGCGCATAACGGCCGGTTAAAATGCCTGCCGAAAGCAACGACTGCAAAATCTACTCATCAGTTGTTGCAAGGAACCTCTCTGGCCATGCCTCACCAGCAATTACCAAAGGTGGTGATAATAGAAGAGATTCAAAGCGAGAGTCGGAAACAAATGTGTCAGAAAAAGCGTCATGTATTGTACCTACACGGTGCATAAGAGTGAATGCCACAAAACTTGAGTCGCCTCGAGTTAATCCAATTAAATTCGCTGTATATTCAGGAAGTGCACCTTCCCATCGTGCAAGTGTACCGTTTCTGAAATTAATTGATACACCTATCCAACCCTCAGTTAGCACTTCTTCTGAGTAGTCTTCTGGATTGATTGGAAGAAGCCATTGAGCTGAGTTCTGACCGGCCACTGAGATTATGTTCTGTATGGTCCGGTATTGGGCGATGGCAAAAAGCAGAAAGGAAAGCCAACCCAAGCGGCTATCGACGAAAATATGTAAGGGGAAAATTATTGCAGCAGGAAGAATTAGTGAAATGTCAAAAGGATAGAATTTTTTCAATAACCCCTCAACTGAAATTGGTAAACCATCTTGCAATCTACGAAAACCAACTAACAATAGAAACCAGCTAACTGAGAACAATGATACTGCTACCAATTGGTCATCCGGAGTGCGATCTGGAAATGCTAGAGGTAAGACCGAAGTGATTAGGAAAAACGGAGCCCATGCTGTTGTATACAATATTCTTGGACCCAGAGGATTCAATCTCTGTCTCATCCAACCTCTAGTAACTTCTGAAATTGAGGCTGATTCCCAATTTTCGCCTGGGTTTTCTTCTCCTTCTAGATGCGTAGGGGTGGATTCGCTAGCGGGATACCAACGAGATTCACCCCTCAACCAGTCTGAGTCGCGAGTCGCCTGCACGACTGTCCCGTCGGGTTGCTCATATTTGGTTCGCATAGATTGATATCTGTCCCGGATATTAATCCTCGAATTCTTTACGCAAAACCAGGGTTCTGGCTGCAAGTACCTCATCTACACGCCTAACATCTGTGGTGTGAGGGGCTGTTTGAATCACCTCTGGATCTTCTGAAAGAATTGTCAGGAAATCCTCGGCAAATTTATCCAATACTTCTCGACTTTCGGTTTCGGTTGGTTCTATCATCAAACATTCTGGTACTATCATTGGGAAGTAAAGTGTTGGAGACATGTAACCATAGTCGAGTAGTCGTTTTGCAATGTCCTTTCCGGTAACTCCAGTAGTTTCCTTTAGCGGCATCATGCTCAGAGTAAACTCGTGCTTTACTACCTCTGTGGGCGCCCCATCAACCGGCATTGAGTGAATGGAGTTCTGATGTTCTCGGTTTGGATTCATAATTTGATGCCGAAGATAATTAGCATTCAGAACAGCATGCTCACTCATCAATTCCAATTCTCTACCATAGCGGCGATAGTATGCCCATGCTCGAACAACTGCACCGGAATTTCCATGCCACTGCTGTACCTTACCTATAGAATTGGGTGGGGTTCGCCAAAAGTAGCGGTAACCATCTCCTGTAGCCCCCCCATCTTCTGCCTCTTCTCTATCTGCGATTGGGGATGGAAGGAAATCGGCCAGATGGAACTTGACTCCGATTGGACCACTTCCAGGGCCCCCTCCTCCATGAGGCTGACTGAAGGTCTTGTGAAGATTGTAGTGTACCGCATCGAATCCCATTCTACCGGGGTCAGTTTTACCTAGAATTGCATTGAAATTGGCACCATCATAGTACATTTGTCCACCAGCCGTATGGACTATCTCTGCCGCCTCGGCGATATCTGGCTCAAAGATTCCCAGTGTGCTTGGGTTGGTAATCATCATCGCGGCTGTATCTTCTCCGACCGCCGCTCTAAGTGCATCTAGGTCTAAGCGACCGTCTTCGCCACTTGGAATCTCAACTATTTCGTAACCACACATCGCGGCAGATGCGGGGTTTGTACCATGAGCGGAATCAGGTACAATCACCTTGTCTCTTTGGATATCGCCGTTTTGGCGATGATATTCTTGAATACATCGAATCGCTGTAAACTCACCTTGCGCGCCGGCTACTGGTTGCAGGGTGACTTGGTCCATGCCGGCACAAATTTCCAACATTTCTTGCATCTCATAGAAAATCGAGAGTAAACCTTGGATTTGATGTTCCGGTTGCAAGGGATGTATCCTATCGATTCCGGGCAGTTGAACAATCCTCTCATTGATTCTTGGATTGTGCTTCATTGTACAGGATCCTAGTGGATAAAATCCAGTGTCTATTCCAAAATTACGTTGTGATAACCATGTGTAATGACGGACTAATTCTGGCTCACTGGCTCGAGGCCATCTAGGAAGTGTACTGCGTCGTAAAGAACTGGGAATGGTGTTTATCGCGTCCTCCTTCATTGGTTCCGGTTGCGACCAGCCGGAACCCTTAGCTCCGTTAAAATCGAAGATTTCACTCATGCAGACACCTCCTCAACCCAAGCCATGAGAGCCGATACTAAGGCATCAATATCCGATTGTGTAGTACGCTCGTCACAACCAATAAGCAAGTACGATGACATTGAATCCCACCATTCACCCATAGGAAATCCACCAAGAACTCCTGCTGCATCCATGTGAGCGACTGCGTCAGCAGCATTACCCGGTAATTTTACTGCAAACTCGCGGAAATTAGGTGTTTTTGGATCTACTAATTCGACTCCAGGAATTCCGCTTATGGCTTGCTTGGTAACTTCTGTTGTCGCAGCAACACGGAGAGCTAATTTTTCCAAACCTTCTGGTCCAAGCAAAGCCATATGCATTGCTCCCATCAAAGCGATGAGGGTTTCATTTGAACAGATATTGGACGTTGCTCGGTGGCGACGAATATGTTGCTCGCGGGTAGACAGAGTTAGAGTGAAAGCATCGTTGCCGTCTTCGTCTAGGGTTTTACCAACAATTCTTCCTGGCATTAGCCTAAGGTAGTCCTTCTTACAGGCAAATAGTCCGTAGATTGGACCTCCTGCAGTAGGACCGATGCCGAATGGTTGGCCTTCGCCGACTACGATATCGGCACCATAGTTTCCAGGTGCCTCCACTATTCCAAGAGAGACAGCGTCAACTCCAACGATTAATGCAGTGTTTTCACCGATTATTTCCTTGATCTGGGTGATTCCTTCGTCAAGTTCCCCAAAGGCGTTCGGTTGTTCAACGTAAACCGCACAAGCACCTGCTGCCGCTGAGGCGGCTTCTAGGTTTACCATACCATCAGAATTATGTTCAAGGGTACGCAATTCTATACCAACCCCTTGAGTGTAATTCTCGATTACAGACAATCGATGAGGTGGTACAAATTGTGAGACGTATACAACTCCTTTCTGAGTCGCTTTACGCCCTTTTACCCTAACAGCAGTAGTTATGGCTTCTGCAGCAGCTGTGCTAGCATCGTACATCGAGACATTCGACACCGGCAACCCTACTAATTCTGATACCATCGTTTGGAATTCCCACATAGCCTGTAGCATCCCTTGGCTAACCTCAGGTTGGTAAGGAGTGTAGGAGGTCAGGAACTCCCCCCGAGTTGCAAGCATAGGGACCATGGTTGGAACAAAGTTTCGAGCCAAACCTGCAGAAAGGAAAGAAGGTCTGGAGTCAAGGTCTATGTTGGCTCCTAGCAAATGTTGTGCATCGGCCCAAATTTCCTCTTCTGATTGTGGCCCTCGAAGAGGTAGAGGGTCTATTCTACGGACATCTTCTGGTATGTCCGAAAATAGGTCATCAATCGACTTGAGACCCATTGAATCAAGCATCTCTTGCTCTCTACCTAAATTTGGTAATTGGTCCATCGACGCGCACCTCTAGCCCTTGGGCGTGCCTCCTGAATTGCGGGTGGTGCTTCAATGATTGCTTCAACAAATCAAACACTACTTACCGACACACTCTTAGGTTATGGAAGAAGGTCGAGTATTGGTGATACAATGAAGGTCGCTGTTAGCGCACCCGATGGCTTCGTTGCCCCATATATATTGGAGATGCTTGGAAATGCAGCAGTTGAGATTCCACCGGAGGCTATGGAAGACTCAATGACGCTGGATGCATTACTCACGTCCTGCACTGCAATAGTTCATATTAATTCCAAACCAACAGACTCTGCTTATGGTAGAGATGATCGAGAAACGTTACTTAGGATGCGTGAACAATCAAGGCCAATTCTAGATGCTGTAGATCGTCATGGTGAATTACACCTAATCATCGTTGGAACTCTCAGAGTGCATCCTCAGTGGGAGCCGGATGAGCCGTACTACGGATATGATTCTACACTATCTCCGAGAGATACTGCTGCTGAAGGACAATTGTGGATGGAAGAAATGGCGCTTGAGAGAGCGCAAGCCGAGAGACCAGTTAGCATTATTCGGGCTTCAAACGTACAAGGTGTTCTTCTCGATGGTTCAGAAGGCAATGGATTACTACATCGATGGGCAATGGAATGTATGATGGGCTGGGTAAACATCCCTGGAGATGGCTCAGATGTGAAAGATTTCGTTCACGTACAAGACCTAGTGTCGGTAATCGGTGCTGTGTTAGAGAATCCTCCACCTACTCGCGAGAGCATCTCCGTTGGTTCCGGTAAGGCAATCAGTATGACCGACCTTGCTGCGATTTACAATCAAAAGACCGGGTGTGAGTCAGAATATGGTCAGGATGATTCGCAAGAAGTATTCGGCATTGTGGACGCTAGAGACCTAGAGATGCGGTTAGGCTTCGTACCTCAAATCAGTTTAGAAGAAATGCTAGAGGAAGCTTTCGAGTTCGCAGGTCATTGAGCGTACAATTCCAATCTCTTTCTTATTCCATTCCACTTATGGAGTGAGAGAGTAAATTCAGAATTATGGTTTGGTCTAATAGAAGATATGTCGGCTGATGCCTTCAGGTGAATTTCAACTTCTCCAACTCCGTCTATGCTGCCAATTATTGTCTGACCTCCTCGATATTCATCGTCGATTCCAATTGAGAAGGTTCTCTCAAGTTTGTCTACTCGTACTGATGCCTGAGCGATTTTACCGCTTACCGACTCGATAATTTCGACTTGGTCATTTAGATATCGTGATTCATTCAATGCTGTGGAAATTGCAAGCAAGTCTAGACCGCTTGATTCGATCGTAGTCTCTGGTTCAGTATCCGTTACAACCTCAATAGAGGATGTTGTTTCTGGTACCGATTCATATGTAGGAGATACAGTATCCAGCACTACTCCGGCAGCATTTTCTACAACGGTATTAACTACCGCATTTACGATTACCTCTTCCGGAGTTTGTGTATCCAATCCGGCCTGAGCCGCTACTGTTGCAGCACCTATGCCCACTGCACTAGCTACAGCAGCGGCCTTTGCCACATCCTCTGGAGGTGGTAAATTTTCCACTATCTTTGCAAGGATTGAATCTGCATTACTTGACCACATTCGCCTCGCTGGAGATTGGAATAAGAATGGTAAATCACGTATCTTCTCTTCAGCCATTTCATCCGCTGCTGCTCTAGCCTCATCCAAGCTCTGGTTTGGATTGGAAAGTAAGTTCTCAAGATCGTTAGTGAATTCAGGGCCAAAATCTGACATCATCTTATCCACGGGGTTCAATCCATCGTCTGAGGTGTATTCTAGATTGGTTTCGGAAGACTCCACTGGAATTGGGCTTATTTCTTCCACTTCCGCCAAATCAACGCTGAACTCGACATAAGCCAGTTCATCACCAGAACCATCGTTCATTCTGATTGTCCAATCGCCCTCTCCTGGGTTTTCAAAAATATGAGTTCCAATCGATTGCCCCTCCATATCAAAATACGACAAACGATTGTATCTATTTACAGTAGTATCGCCATGCTCTATATCAGCAGGCACAACACCTAACCATGAATCAGAACCTAATGTAGGTCCAGTGAAATTAACTAATATTGATTCATTTGAATTGTATCTTCCTTTTTCCAATTCAATTCGAATATCTGCTGTGTCTTCATTTTCCGCTTCTTCGGCATTGGGAGTTAATCGGTCGCCAACTGCAGAAATCGTGAGCATACCAACGCCTACCCACCTTCTTGCGCCTAAGGGAAGACCTCCAGCGGAGGGGGGTCTAGTCCATCCACCATCATAGTGATCCTTACTACCATCTGTTCGACGTTTGTGCAAGCTCCAAGACTTAGCGCCTCCTGCTGACATATTGTAGAAGTAAAGAGTATGACCCGAGAGTTTTGAAAAACTTGGTTGACCATTGATATCCTCCCCACGAAGATAACCGCCATTGTACTCTGGAATGGTGTGTCCTTGAATAGTAATTTCATTGATATCTCCAGTGACAGTTCCTACCTGTCCACCACCAGCCAAAGCTAGAAGTTCAGCGAGATCAAGTGCGTTATCGCCGTCGCTATCGAGAGCCGAGAAAACTGCTCTAATTATTGCATCAGGAGCATTTTGACCTGTTATTGAGGATATTGCCTGCTTGAATTCTTTGGCGTCCAAACTTCCATCATTGTTAACATCGAATTTAGAGAATATTGCCTCAGCACTAATTCCTTTTTCCTGAATAATCTCTTGCAGCTTCTTAAGTGCGACCGCTTCAAATCTTACACTCATATGTCCACCTAATTGTACGCTGGTCAATAGTGGTCAAGAGTATTACGCCGGCGCAGAGGTAAATTCTCTGCCTGAATTCTGTCAAATTCAAACGAACGGAGGGCGTACTATTTCTGCCCTTACTCGCCTTCTTGGGCTTGCTTGGATCCAAACCTCTGAACCAATTTCGACGTTCTCAAGGTAAGCCATGGCTATTCCTGTTCTAGATAGAGAAGGAGAAGGACAGCCACTAGTTACATACCCCAGTATTGCGGATTCGTCGTCATCAGACAATTTAACGGCGTGTCCTAATCGAGGCGCAGGGCCTCTATCAAGACATCTAAGACCATGCCACTTTACTCCCGATTCTAGAGATGATAGAACACGACTGCGTCCAACAAATTCATGATCTATATCTAGGCCAAAGGGGACTGCTGTCTCGGCAGTATCGCGGGCAAGGAATCCGGAGGGTAACGATTCATCAGGTTGTATCCCTAAACCCGGCCAGAGGAAGTCTTGACCTGATAATAAGTAGCCTTTCTCAAGCCTAAGAGTATCTCTAGCGCCTAAGCCGACAGGCACCAAACCGTGAGGGCGACCAGACTTGAGTAGTAGATTCCACAGTAAGCCTGCCTGTTCGTTTGGAACAAAAATCTCTGCACCACTCTCACCAGTGTAACCCGTACCTTGAATCCAACCGGTAATTCCTGCATCATTGGAAGCTATTTCCTGACACTTGAATCTTCCAATACTATTTTCCTCGCCCAATGCTGCATCAAGAATCTCTGATGCATTTGGCCCTTGAAGAGCGATTATACTGGTCTCATCTGATAGGTTCTCTATAGTTACCGAGCCATCTTCAGGTAGCAATCCACTGAGCCAATCCCACATAGTTGAAACCATAGAGGCATTTGGTACCCCTAATACGCAATCATCTGATTTTATCGCGAAAATCATGTCATCGATAATTTGTCCATCGTGGTCAAGAAAGTGTGTGTAACCACAGCGACCGGAAGAAAAGGAAGAAACTCTCTGAGTTGATATCCTCTCGAGCCACTGTCTGACTTTGGCGCCATTGAAGGAGAACAACCCCATGTGTGAAACGTCAAACATTCCGGCTGAGGATCTGCATGCAAGATGTTCCTCTTGGATTGAAGAATACCATATCGGTAACTCAAATCCGTGGAAATCAACCATCTTCGCTTCTGACTCTAGATGGCAAGCATACAACGCAGTACGCACAGGTGGAGTATCTGACACAACCTATTGCGGAAGCGATAGGTGCAATAATCTCTCTATTGGCAGATTAGAGTGCAATGGTATGATTTTAGTCGAATTGATATAAACAGAAAGGACAAAGTTTTATAAATGATTAGTTGTACTATACAACCAAGAGTTAACATGAGTGAACGACGCACTAAGAGCCAACAGCCCGAGGAGAAGAGTACTATGAAGAATACAAAGAGAAAGAAATCGTTTGTAAGTGGTGTACGCCCTTCACAAGCCAGGAATACCGAGATTGTATCTGGTGCCTGCGAAGTTTGTGGAAGTGACGAATGGGACACGGATGTAGTGCGTGGTGAAACCAGTTGTGCTGTTTGTGGATTTGTTGCGGCGCAGAATATGATTGATCCCGGTGCAGAATGGGTGAACCATTCTGACGCAGCGGATCGAAGTAGAGTTGGTGCGCCGACAACACTGACAATTTCGGACAAAGGACTGTCTACTGAAATTAGTCGGTCTGACTTGACTTCTGGGGCCGCAAAGCGCCACGGAATAACTGGAAAGTCTGCTCGCGACTGGCGAAGGCGTCAGCGCATAGACCAGCGTAGTAAGACCAGGGACTCGCGTGCGCGCAACCTGACAACTGCTATGCAATTCATACGAGATCGTGGAGATTTAACTCCTCAGATTGAACAACAGGCTGCTTCTCTTTACCGGCACTCTGTAGAACGTGGCCTAGTAACGGGTAGAAGTATTCGTGGTGTATCTGCTGCTTGTGTTTACATCGCAGCGCGCGAAGCAAGAATTCCTCGCAAAATCGAGGAGATTGCAGAAGCATTCGATATGAGAACTGAAGTCGAACAAAAGGAGCTCAAGAGAACTATTAGGTTGGTTGCGAGAAACTTGGGCACACATCACATTACAGGGCCACAAGAGTACTTCGAAAAGTTCCATTCAGACCTACAACTACCTGCTGCTGTACTAGGTGCGGCTCGAGATATGTGGAAGAAGGTTGGAGAGGACCTATCTTGGCAAGGAAAGAAGCCTTCTGGTATTGCTGGAGTTATTCTGTATCGTGTCTCCCAAGAGAGCACGTCACCTCGAACCCAAAGTGAAGTCTGCAAGGTATCAGGAATCAGTGAAGTAACTCTTCGTGGCTTACTGAAGATCCTCAATCAGCTTGCGCCTCCGATTGAAGCGTGATGGTGGACGCTGGGGGATTTGAACCCCCGGCCCCCTGGTTGCAAACCATACTTTCTGATATGAAATCGCTAGGAAACCACGAGTCAATTGTGGTCACTCTTCTTCTGACTTGCCTAGTTTATCCAAAAGGTGTGTAGTAGCGGTTATTGCTAGTGTGAAGAATATAAGGTATGCAAACAATTTGATTAACGTATTAATTGTCCTAGATTGATTTTTCATCCCCCTGTTTGAACTTTCTTTTGAGTTTTCATCGTCGTCGTCGTCGTCATCATCTTCGTCGTCGTCA